>JAZLKI010000034.1:0-14602 GCA_045597485.1 Treponema sp. | reverse complement strand
CGCTGGAAAGCAAAAGAAGTAATCATACCCTGGTTAATAAGGCGCTGGAATGGTTCTTTTGTAGTTACAACACCACAATCATAAAGAACTTTGTGCCAGAAACGAGAGTAGAGCAAGTGAAGTACAGCGTGTTCTGCACCACCAATGTACAAGTCTACAGGCATCCAGTATTTTTCTGCTTTTTCTGAACAGAATCTGTCTTTATTATTTGCATCAAGATAGCGAAGATAGTACCAGCAAGAGCCACCCCACTGAGGCATTGTGTTTGTTTCACGTTTTGCAGGTTTTCCACATTTTGGACATTTGCAGTTTACCCAAGAGTCAATTGCAGCAAGAGGAGATTCACCTGTACCTGTTGGCTGGTAAGTCTTAACTTCAGGCAATGTAAGTGGCAATTCTTCTTCTGGAACAGGAACAGTACCACAGTCTGGACAGTGAACTAAAGGAATTGGTTCACCCCAGTAGCGCTGACGGCTGAATACCCAGTCACGAAGTTTATAGTTAATAGCCTTACGACCAATTTTCTTTTCTTCGAGGAATTCAAGCATTTTTGCAATGGCATCTTTTTTGTTTAAGCCGTTTACAAATTCTGAATTAACGTGAACTCCGTCCTGTGTCCAAGCCTGAGTCTGTACATCAACTTCTGATTTAAGAACTTCAATAATTGGTAAGTTGAATTTTTTAGCAAATTCCCAGTCGCGGTCATCGTGAGCAGGAACGGCCATAATTGCACCAGTACCATAAGAAATTAATACATAATCAGCAATCCAGATAGGAATAAGTTTTCCGTTTACAGGGTTGATTGCATAACTTCCAGAGAAGACACCAGTTTTATCTTTTGCTAAGTCTGTACGTTCAAGGTCAGATTTTTTAGCTGCTTCTTCCTGATATTTCTTTACTGCATCAGCCTGTTCTGCAGTTGTAATTTCTGGAATGATTTTGTGTTCAGGAGATACAACCATATAAGTTGCTCCAAACAATGTATCACAGCGAGTAGTGTAAACTGTAAGGCTGTTAGAAGTTGGTTTACCATCTTTGTCTGCAACTGTAAATGTAACTTCTGCACCAGTTGATTTTCCAATCCAGTTGTGCTGCATAGCTTTTACAGATTCTGGCCAATCCAATGTTTCCAATTCGCTGTCAAGTTTATCTGCGTAATCAGTAATTTTCAAAATCCACTGACGGATTGTTTTATGTGTTACCTGAGAACCACAGCGTTCACATTTTCCTTCTTTTACTTCTTCGTTAGCAAGACCTGTCATACATGAAGGACACCAGTTGATTGGAGTTTCTGCTTCGTATGCTAATCCTTTTTTATAAAGCTGGAGGAAAATCCACTGTGTCCATTTATAATAATCTGGTTCACAAGTAGAAAGGCAGCGATCCCAGTCATAAGAAAAACCAAGAGATTTAATCTGCTGTGTGAATTTTTCAATATTTGCATTTGTAGTTGTCTTTGGATGTGTTCCAGTTTTAATAGCATAGTTTTCTGCTGGAAGACCAAAAGAGTCGAATCCCATTGGGTGTAGGACATTATAACCATTCATACGTAGGTAACGGCAATAGATATCAGTTGCTGTGTATCCTTCAGGGTGTCCAACGTGTAGACCTGCTGCTGATGGATAAGGGAACATATCCAAAACGTACATACGTTTTTCTTTTGGATATTTTTCATCCTCTGTTGCCTTAAAAGTTTTGTGTTCGTCCCAGTATTTCTGCCATTTAGGTTCAATACTTTCAAAAGGGTATTTACTCATTTTGTACCTCTAAAAATAGTTATAATTGAGAATATATTATAGTAGAAAACAAAAAGATTGTTAATATTAAGTTTTAAAAGAGTTTCTTCAACTGATTTTTAAGTTCATTTTGAGTACGTTCTTTTGCCTGTTCTGTGGCTTTGTTTATTTCGTTCGTAATGCCTTTTTTCATCATGTTTTCAACTTCTTTCTGTTTTGCTTCAATCTGTTTTGGCAAGTCATTTGCCATGTTGATATACTTATTGATTTCTTTTTGCAAATCTTCAAAAGTTTTTAATTCGCCGAAAGCATTGTTAGTATACTCATTAATTTTGTTCATAACTTCTGTCTGAACCTGAACCTTTAATATTTCAATCTGATTACGTACTTCTTTTTCCAATGCAGCTCCAAATACTTTGTCGATATCAGAAATAATCTGTAAATCGAGACCTTTTGATACTGTGTAGCCAGATTTTACTTTAAGGCTGAAGTCATTGATTTTCGAAAGAATAGAAACGTAAATATCCGAAATAAATGCAGGTTCAAAAGGAGTAGTAACCATTTTTACATCACGGAAATTACCAGAACCTGATAAAGAGAATCCGTCATTTTCGAAAACTTCTACTACAAAGTCCAGCAAAGCTTTTGAACTTTCAATACCAGGAACACCAGGTGTATTGTCAAAATAACTTAATGGGAAAGAAACAGGTACATTGTTACAGTTGTAGTCTACAGTAACTAATGGGGCTGTAGATTTTGTACGTGTATCTACAATGACACTGGCATTATGTTCAAGCCCGAATAAAGAAAGTCCTACTTCTCCAGTTACAGGCTTTCCAGTCTTGTCCATGTCGTTGCTTACATCAAGGAGCTTGCCATAGAATCCCTGACCAGATGTTGAAACTTTTTTAATCCAGAATGTTGGAACTGTGTCTTTACGATAGTAAACATTGCGACCTGCTGCTCTGGAAATCTTATTTTTCTTTTCTTTTGCCTTTTTTTCTTTTTTGTTATTGTTCATTTTGGCAAGATATCCTTTTGCCTGATCTACATAAGGATAATATTTTCCTAAAAGTTCACACAAAATAGAATCGAAGGTGCCGGAAATAAATTTCATACCATCATCTACAGATAAAGATTTGATTTTACCAATTTCATTCTGAACAAATGAGGTATCGTTTTTGAAGGCTTTCTGAATATCTGTAGCAAGATTAGAAGTCATTTTAACGTCGGAATTAATTTCTTTCATTAAAGATTCTGAATCATTTTTAATTTGGATAGTGTAGTTATAAGCATCTGTAAGTGCTTCAACAGCTTCTTTTAATTTTACAGGATTATTTAAAAGGGAATTGTAATCAATGTTAATTACAGAATTTACAACTTCAGTTCCTCTTTTAATTTTTTCTTCTAATTCGGCAGGTTTTGCAGAGTATCTTGTTATGAGAGTTGGAACTTCGGCCTGTATACGAGCTGCTACTTCAGGAGTTTTCAGGCTTGCATAATAATTTTTAAACATTGTTTCCGGATTAAACTGTTCAAAGGTTCCAGTCAAAGAGTTTTTAACAATGTCTATAGAATTTTTAGATTTGCTCTGAAGTTCTAACATAAGAGGAGAAGGTTCTTTTTTTGCTTTGTCTTCATTCTTTTTAATTTTCTTTAAAGCTTTTGGTGGCAATGTACCATCGTAAGTTCTGTCTGAATGAATTTCTATTCCTTCTACCGAAAGTTCATTTGCTACAAACTTTGATTTTAAAAGCTGGAGCATGTCAAAATCTACAGTAAGAGATGAGAAAGAGAAGATATTACGCATTGGTTCATCTTTATCTGCAACTTCAAAACCACGGATGTCGAAAGTTGATTCAATAAATTTAATATTTACAGATTTAATGTCACATCTTGCTTTTGCAATAGATTGAACTGTAGAAACAATAACTTTTTTGGCAATAATATTTTTAGTAAGTGTAAGGGCTGTAAATACTGCAAAAATAAAACCTGCAGTTATTGCAAGAGGAAGAATTCTGATGCGACCTTTTTGTTTCTTTACTTCTTTTACAATCTTTTTAAGATGATTCAGTTCTGCTTTAGTAAAAGTTTTATCTGCAGGAACGATTAGAAACTCTTTTCCTTTTGGAGTAGTCTCTTTTTCAGAAAAAAGATTTAAAATAAGTTTTTTATCTGCTGGAATATAAATCTTTTTAAGAAGTTTTCTACCAAGTTTCTTTTCTGTATATTTCTTTTTTAAAATACGAGGAAGTTTTTTAACAGGAAATTTCTTAACGGTCTTTTCTTTTTTTTCTTTAGGCGAGCGAGGCATAAGTATCTCCTATCTTTTTAATGAATTTAACTTTTGAGAGGTAACTGATAATTTTTGATTTTCGAATAGCAGGAGCTAAAAGAGTTCTCCATAATTTTAAAAATAATCTTGCTATTATATATGCCGGAATATATAGGACAATTCCAGATACCAGTGCACCCATTACAATAGTATTATTAAATCTTGTAAAACTGACAAACGGAGTATTAAGCATTGCATCAAATATTGGTTCTAATTTTTCGTAGGTAAGAACTGCATAACCAATATTATCGAAAACATTATCGAGGGTAGGTGCTAACAATGAAAAAAGAAATGTATAGATAATAAGCGCCCCTTTATTAATTCTAATAAAAAGAAAAAATACGGCTAGAATATACCACAATGCATTTGTCTTTGGTAAGAATCCCATAATTAAACCAATGCTTACGGCGTGGGCAATTTCTCCAGGGTGGGAGTTACTGTTTAAGGTCTTAAAGAATTTTAAAAATGTTTTAAGCATAGTTTCCTCTTTTATTATAATTATTATAACATTTTTTGATTACATGATAATAAAAAAATGTTATAATCGTTTATATGAGTGTATTATTAAGTTTTATTACAGTTTTGTATTCGGTTACATATGCATGCGTTTTGTTTTTAAGATGGTTTGCATTGGAATTTATTTATAACGAAACCAATGTTATGTGGTCTGGCGTGTGGTTAAATATTGGTGTAGCAACTTTGCTCCTCATTATTACTACGGCTGTTGCGGTGGGTTTTGCTAAGCCTTTTGACAAAGTTATTAAAGATATAAAATCAACAGGAAGAAGCGCTACTGAAGATGAAATTAAAACTTGTCTGGCAAGTCATAAGAAATTGGTAAGTCTTATTGTTGCGGCAAACTTCATTGGTTTCTTTGTAGGGCAGATTATTGTAGTTATTATTGGTATTAAGAACGGATCTAACGAATATATTCCAAGTCGTGTATTCTTTATTATAGCTCAGGCAATAGGATTTGGATTTATTTCTGCAATTACAGCAATCAAGCTTTTTGACTATATTCTTGCTCCTAAACGTAAGATGTTGAAGATTCGTGATGTTTCTGAATATAAGAAATTAAAAACTGCAAAAATTTCTATTTCAATCATTCTTTCGTTCTTTGCTGCAATATACTTTATAGGTATTAATATGTTGACTGTGCCTTATGGTGTTTCTCTGGAAATGGATAGGCATATATTTAAGGGTGCCAGTCTTCTTGCTGATGTTACTAAACGTGGATGGATCTGTTTTATTGCATCTACATTAATTGCTTTGATTCCTATTGCAACAGTTATTAGAGGCCTTGCTTCTCGTATTAAGGCTACATCTGAAACTTTGAAAGATATTGCAAAGAATGGTGACCTTACAAATCGTGTAGATATTATTATGACAGACGATTTTGGAGATCTTACTTCTTCAATCAACATTCTTATTTCTAAGCTTTCTTCTATGATTAACGACTTGAAGAGTGGTACTTCTGCAGTAAATAATTCAGCTGATGTTATTTCAGTATCGGCTCAGTCGGCAGATAAAGCTCTTAGTCTTATGAATGAATCGTTAAAGAAGATTGATACAAACAGTAAACGCCAGAATGAACTTGTTTATGAAACTGGTGAAAATATTATTATGCTTGCAGATAGTATTAATACTGTAAAACTTCACGTAATTCAGCAGACAGAAGCTATTCAGAGTATTTCTGATGAAATTACTAATATGACTTCAAATATTTCTGGTGTAGCTGATATTGCTAAAAAGGCACAGAACGTTTCGTCTCAGCTTTCTGAACGAAGTAACATTGGTAACGATGCTGTAGAACACGCTGTTGTTACAATGAAAGAGATTCAGGCTGTATCTGAAGAAGTACGTAAACTTTTGCTTGTAATTCAGAATATTGCTTCACAGACAAACTTGCTTTCTATGAATGCTGCAATCGAAGCTGCTCATGCTGGTGACTTTGGTGCCGGATTCGCTGTTGTTGCCGATGAAGTTCGAGCATTGGCTTCATCTTCTTCTAAGAGTGCCCGAGATATTCAGGTTAAGATTAAGGAAATGATGGAAAAGACAACTGCCGGTGTAGAAGCTATTACTTCTGCTGGTGCTGCCTTTACTGGAATTAAAGATAACGTTGCTGAAAATGCGGAACTTGTAAAACAGATTTACGATCAGATGACATCGCAGAATACAGGTGCTGCAGAAACACGTCTTGCTACAGAAGATTTGGTACAGGCTATTCACGCTATTCGTGATCTTGCCGAAGAAGAAACAGAAAGTGCAGATAAGCTTAGGGATTCTATGCAGGCTGTAATTGATGCTTCTAAATCTACAATGAACGCTGTTCAGGAAAGTGTTGTTGCAACTGAAAATATGCAGAATTCTATTACAGAAGTTCAGATGTCTGCTAGTGGTAACCGCGAAACTGTAGATAAGATTGCTGAACATATTGACCAGTTCAATGTATAACAACAGTAACGGATAAATAAGATTATACTGTGGTTAAAGAAAAGGGGCTGCCCAATAAGTTTTGTCATTCCGAAACAAGTTCGGAATGACAAAACGAGCTATACTTTTGGGACAACCCCTTTTTTATGTAAGAAACTTAATTAGAAAATCTTTTTGAATTCTTCGAGAAGAATTGGTGTTTCAATTGAAGCATCAAGATTTGTCATGTTTCCTTTTTTGTTGTAGAAGTCGATTAAAGGCTGTGTCTGTTCCTTGTAAACTTCCATACGGTGAAGGATAGATTCCTGTTTGTCATCATCGCGCTGGTAGATTTCGCCACCACATTTGTCACAAACACCTTCAACTTTTGGAGGGAGTGTAAGAACGTTGTAGTTTGCACCACAAGCTTTACAAACACGGCGTGTGCTCAAGCGTTTAAGAACGATTTCTTCTGCAATTTCGAAGTTTACACATTTAAGTTCAAGACCAAGTGTATCAAGCATTTCTGCCTGTGGAATTGTACGTGGGAAACCGTCAAGAATAAAACCATTTTTGCAGTCATCCTGTGCAAGTCTGTCTTTTACAAGTTCGAATGTTAAATCATCAGATACTAAAGAACCTGAATCAATAATAGCTTTAACTTTTACTCCAAGTGGAGTCTGTGCTTTAATGTTTGCACGGAAAATATCACCAGTTGAAATATGTGGGATATTGTAATCAGCTGCAACTTTTACAGCGAGGGAACCTTTACCAGCTCCAGGTGCACCTAAGAAAATAAAATTATTCATTAATTACTCCTTATAAAAATCTTCAATATAATTATTCTATTGTATTATGAAAATTGAAAAGTGAAAAGTGAAATATATGTAGGATTATTTAGAACAAAAAAATAGATAAAAAAAATTTTACATATTTTTTTAGAAAAATGCTCCCGCAGAAACTCGACATCAATTTTGTAGGGCTGCGCTCGTCGCTTCGCTCTGTAGTAAACCTACCGCGTTGTCCTTGGACCAATCGCGCAGATACAAAATTATGTCGATTTCTGCTCCGCTTTTTATTAAATGTAAAGTAGTATTTCTGCAGGAGCATTTTATAAAAAAAAATATTAGTTAATTTACTATTATTTAGATTTATTCTTTCGAATTAATCCTACATTAAATTTATGTTGACTATAGCGGATAGAATATTTAAATTTATTTATAACGACATATTATTTTTCGGGAGATTATTATGAAGAAAATTTCTAAAGGTCTTATTGCTTTAATTATTATTGCTGTTTGTATTTTTGCAATCTTTGGATTTTATAAAAATACTTATAACTCATTAGTTGCACAGGATGAAAATGTAAGTGCTCAGTGGGCTGAAATTCAGAATCAATATCAGAGACGTTTGGATTTAATTCCAAATCTTGTTGCTACAGTTAAAGGTTATGCTAAGCATGAAAGTGATGTATTTACTCAGGTAAGTGAAGCTCGTTCTAAAGCTGGCGGACAGATTAATATTAGCAATGAAGTATTATCTGATCCTGATGCTTTTGCACGCTATCAGCAGATTCAGGATAATCTTGGTTCAAGTTTGCAGCGTTTGCTTATGGTTACAGAACAGTATCCTGAATTAAAAGCTGATAAAAACTTCCTTGCTTTACAGGATCAGCTTGAAGGTACAGAAAATAGAATTACAGTTGCACGTAAACGCTATAATGATACAGCAAAAAATTACAATATAACAATCCGCAGATTCCCAACAAATATTATTGCAAATATGGGTGGATTCGAAAAGAAAGTATATTTTGCTGCAAGTTCAGAGGCTCAGTCTGCACCAAAAGTTGAATTCTAAATCTGGAGTACTAAATGAAATATAAATCTTTGGTAAAGAAACTTAATCTTTCGGAAAAAGATTTTGAAACAATTAAAAATGCAGTTGCAGAAGCTGAAAAGAAAACTACCGGAGAAATTGCAGTTGCTGTAGCTCCTGAAAGTGCACATTATTCCTTTTGGGAATTGCTTGCTGCTAACTGTTTTGCGGCTATAGTTCTTGTGGTAATGCTTCCGTTTGCAGATAAAATTCGCGGACTTTATCGTTTGCTTTACTGGCAGAATGAACCTAGCTGGATTTTACCTTTATTTTTTATTGTAAGTTGTTTTGCTGCTGTAGTGATTGCTTTTTATCTTGTAAATATTCCTGCTTTGGACAGAATTATTATTCCTAAAGCTGTAAGAATGTCTTGTGTTACCCATAGAGCATTCCGTTATTTTACTGAATCGGGAATTTATGATACTGCAGAACATTCTGGTATTTTAATTTTTGTTTCTTATATGGAACGTCAGGTTAGAATTGTGGCAGATTCTGGAATTTCTAAGCATATTTCTCAGGATTTATGGAATCTTATTGCAGATGAATTGGCTGAAAATCTTCGTAAAGGAGAAACTACTACAGCATTTACAAATGCAATTGCAAAATGTGGTGAATTACTTGCAGAAAACTTTCCACCACATGAAGAAAATCCTAACGAGTTTCCTGATGGCCTTGTTATTTTGGAGGACGCTGAATGGTACTAAATAATATTGCAAAAAAATGCGTTTTGTTGGCAAGTGCAATTTTTATATCTGCTTCATTATTTGCAGCAAAGATTCCAGAATACAATGGTCGTGTAAATGATTATGCAAATGTAATCAGTAAAAACGACGAAGCTGAAATTGAGCAGTATTTACAGATGCTTGATGATCAGACTGGTGTTCAGCTTATGGTTCTTACTGTTCCTTCTATGGATGGCGATGATATTGCTTCTTATTCAATTAAAGTTGCAGAGAAGTGGGGAATTGGCCATAAAGGTAAAGATGATGGAGTTCTTCTTGTTGTTGCAATGGAAGAACATGATTTGAGAATTGAAGTAGGTTATGGACTTGAAGAAAAACTAACAGATGCAAAATGTGGCATGATTATTAGAAATGTAATTATTCCTGAATTCAAAGAAGGAAATTATTCCAGAGGAATAGTGAAAGGTGTAAAAAATATAACAGGAGTTGCCACAGATAACGCTGAGTTGGTTTCTAAACGTGTTTCAGAAAATAAAGATGATGAATCTAGTGTAGAAGGTTTTGTTTTTCTTATAATCTGGATGATATTCTTCTTTATTGTAATTTCATCTAAAGGTGGAATCTGGAAGTGGCTGTTTATTTCCAGAATGCTGGGAGGAAATACACATTCCCGAACTCGCTACTATGGGCCAACCTTTACACCGCCAAGAAATAATTCATCATTCGGTGGAGGTAGCTTTGGCGGAAGCAGTTTCCATACTGGCGGCGGACACTTTGGTGGTGGCGGTGCCTCTGGACACTGGTAGTATTTGCCAATGATAATGGCTTTTCATTTATGTAATGCCGTTTTCGGTAACTAATTATCTTATTAATATTCGATTAATTTTATTAATCACCGCTTTTTTGTTCATTGTCCACTGGGGTTCTATCAGAAGTTTTTTTGGTGGATCTCCTGTGAGACGGTGAATAATTATTTCTTCGGGAATGATGTTTAATGCTTCTTCTAAAAGAGAAAAATATGCATCTTTTTGCAATGGTCGAACTTTTCCTTCGTAAAATTCTTTTTCTAAATCTGTCCCTTTTAAAATATAAAGACATGTGATTTTAATACCATCTGTACCGGCGGCTAAAGTTGTTTTAACAGTGTTCAACATATCTTCTTTTGTATCGCCAGGAAGACCTAATATTATGTGAGTAACTACGTGGATTTTAGGATTCGCATGATGAAGAAGGGTAACTGCATTTTTGTAAACCTGGTTTGAAAATCCCCTGCGGATATATTTTGCAGTAGATTCATTGGCGGTTTGGAAGCCTAATTCAATTTGAAGAAAAGTTTCATCTGCCAGCCGCCCCAACACCTCCAGGCATTCGCTTGTAAGACAGTCTGGGCGGGTTCCTATGGCAAGGCCAACTACACCGCTGCAATTCAAGGCCTGTCGCCATTGTGCCTCCAATCGTGGTAGTTCCCCATATGTGTTGGTGAAATTTTGGAAGTAGGCAATGTATTTCGCAGCTGCAGGGACCTTTAATTTTTTTGCAACGATTTGTTTGGCGGCTTCAATGGTGGTGGCGGTAAAATCGCCGCTGCCAGTGGCGCTACAGAAAATGCAACCTCTGGTGTCGATGGTGCCATCACGGGTAGGGCAGGTGCAGCCTCCATCCAAAGAAAGTTTGTAGGTTTTAGTATGGAATAAAGATTTGTAAAAATCGTTGACGGTGGTGTGTTTCATGGGTAGTTATTTATTTAATATGGGAGGAACAGTCAAATAACGTTAGGGAACAGTCACCGAACGTTCGGTGACTGTTCCCTAACGTTATTTGACTGTTCTCTGACGTTCGGTGACTGTTCCTCACTGTTTATTTTTTTCGTTTGCTTACGCCGATTCTATCTCCAATTTCGAAAAATTCTGTTTCAAATTCTTCGTTGGTTTTAAGGAACTCTACATATTTCTGGATTTTTTTTACCAGTTTTTTTGTGCTGTAATTGTGGGTTAGGGTAAGGTCATCTACCATGCCGTGGAAGGAAAGATTATCACTGATGAAAACTCCTTCTGGGGCCAGATTTACCTTATATTTTTCGAAAAATTTTGTGTACTGAGCTTTAGCTGCATCTATAAAAATCAAATCAAACTGCTGGTCACCAAAATCGTGAGTAAGGGCATCGTCGTGGATGGCGGTAATTCTGTTTTCCAATCCGCTGGCTTTAAAATTTTCAATCGCCTTTAAGTGGCGGTCAATATCAAGTTCAATAGTAGTAACGAAAACATCTTCAGCCTGCTGGGCAAAACGGATAGAAGAATAACCAATAGCAGTTCCAATCTCCAGCACTCGTTTTATATTGTGAGTTTTAATATAATCGCAAATAAAATCACAGCCTTCATCCTGCATAATAGGAACGGCTTCACGACTGGCATATGCTTTTATGGAAAGTAAATTAGTGTCCATGACGTACCTGATCCAATCCTCGTTTGAACTGTGGAATACGTGCACTAGTAACTGTATTCCAATCACTGCGGTCGCCTCGCTGCAAGAAGTGGTAAGCAACTCCAGCAATCATAGCACCATTGTCACCGCAGAGTTTTAATGGAGGGAAGATACAATTCAAATCTGTACGTTCTGCAAGCATTGCTCGTAAACGAGAATTTGCAGCTACACCACCACCGCAAACAACAGTCTTAAGGCCTGTATCATCAACGGCACGAAGCAACTTTCCAACTAAGCTTTTAATTGCAGTTTCCTGGAAGGCTGCACACATGTTTTCAGTTGAATGTTCATAGCCTGGTTGCCAGAATAAATCGCACTGATGAATAACTGCAGTTTTTAATCCGCTGAATGAAACATCATAACGGTGTTCTTTTTCATCTAATTTAGGAATTGGGAATTTTGCAGCTTTTGGGTCTCCCTGTTTTGCAAGATTGTCAATTACAACTCCTCCAGGGTAACCAAGGCCGTAAAATTTAGCAACTTTATCAAAGGCTTCACCAACTGAATCGTCAACTGTAGTTCCAAGAATTTCCAGATCGTCAAACCCGTTTACTTTACAGATAATACTGTGTCCGCCGCTTACAAGGAGGCCAAGGAAAGGGTATTCAACTGGAGTTTGAAGTTGTGCCGCGTACAAATGGCCCAACATATGGTTTACAGCAATGAAAGGTTTGTTTGTGGCCCAGGCGAGGGTTTTGCCAAAGGTAAAGCCTACAAGGAGAGAGCCCATAAGACCTGGACGGTTTGTTGCAGCAATAGCATCTATATCATCAAGGGTAAGATTAGCTTCTTTTAAGGCCTGTTTTACAACCGGCAATATCCATTCCGCATGCTTGCGACTGGCAATTTCAGGTACAACACCCTTGTAAACCTTGTGAAAAGGAATTTGAGTAGCAACTACATTACTTAAAATTGTGTGTCCATCTTCAACAATGGCGCATGCTGTTTCATCACAAGATGATTCAATACCTAATACTTTCATTTATTTTCTCGCTTTACTTTTACTTACAGTGCTAAAAGTGTAACCTTTTTTTACAAGTTCAGGATAAACTTCCTGTAAAAATGCAGGTAAAAAATCTGCACTCCAGATATGGCCTATCATTATAACGCTTCCAGTTTTATTGGCAATATCCAGATTTCGGCGCAATTCTTTCAAAGCATTTTCTTTAGTTTTTTCGTTATCCAAGAAGTATCCATTGCGTTCGTAGTAGGAATAACCAAGTTCTCCTGCAACGTATGGAACTTTAGTTTCAACATTTGTACGGCTGTCTAAGAAATATATTCCTGATTCGGAAGCAACTCTCATAACTACAGCCATCATTTCCGCATCTGCAGTAATAGCAGACCCTTCATGATTGTTTAAGCCGGCAATTGGGCCAATCTGATTTATATTATGGAACATTAATGCGGTAATTTCACTTTCCGACATGCCAGGTTTAATTGCACCAGGCCCAGGATTCACACTAGGGCTGATAGACTGCATTGGCTGGTGAAGTATTACTTCGTTTCCAGACTTACGAACTTGAGCTGCTGTTTCAACTGAATGTGCCAAATCTGGAAGTACTGCAACTGTAAATGGGAAAGGTAACTGTAAAAATGGTTTTAAGTGATTAAGATTTTGTCCACCATCATCAAATACAAAAACTAACTGAGCACCATTTTTTGCTGTAGGAAAGTTATATGATGATTTAGAAGTTGTGTTTTCCTTTGGCTTATCAACCTTGGTTTCTGTTTTAGTTTCAACTTTTGGTTCTGGTTTTGGAGGTGTAACTTTAACTTCCGGTTTTTCAGTGTTTTGCTGTTTTACCTGAGGAGTTTCAATTTTTACAGGAGTTGAAACTTCCTTTTCTTTTGGAGCCTCTTTCTTTTGTTCAACCTGCTTAGGAGTTTCAACTTTTTTTTGTGGTTCAGGTTTTACATCTTTTACTACTTTTACATCCTTTACTTCTGCTTCTTTTTTTATAGCAATTTTTGGTTCTTCTTTTGGACTTGAAACTGTTGTTATTAATAGAAGCGCCATACAGATAGTTATAATTCCAACACAAAGCATAATAACTTTATAAGCAGGAATGTAAACTTTTGCTTTCTTTAGTTTTGAGGATGTTTTTTTACTGCGATTAGTTTTTTTTCTCTGAGGCATATTTTTGAATATCTCAATATTAACCTTTTCTTTGACTATTTTCAATAAATATACTATTTTAAGACATACATAAAATATATGGAGAATAATTATGATAGTTACTTGTCTTGACCTTGAAGGTGTATTGGTTCCAGAAATTTGGATTGCGTTTGCTGATGCTGTTGGTATTCCAGAACTTAGACGCACAACTCGTGATGAACCAGATTACGACAAGTTGATGAATTATAGAATTGCAATCTTAAAGGAACATGGTCTTGGATTAAAAGAAATTCAGGCAACAATTGAAAAAATTGATCCTTTACCAGGTGCAAAAAAGTTCCTTGATGAACTTCGTAGCTGCTGTCAAACAATCATTGTTTCTGATACATTCAGTCAGTTTGCCGCTCCACTTATGGCGAAACTTGGCCAGCCTACAATTTTCTGTAATGAACTTATTGTTGCCGAAAATGGTGAAATTACAGGCTACAAAATGCGCTGTGAAAAGAGTAAGGTAACAACTGTAAAAGGTTTGCAGTCAATGGGATTTGAAACAATCGCTTCTGGTGACAGTTTTAATGACTTGGGAATGATTCAGGCTTCTAAAGCAGGTTTCTTATTCCGCTCTACAGAAAAAATTATTAAAGATTATCCACAGTATCCAGCATTTACAGAATATTCTGAGTTGTTGGATGCTATTAAGAAGTATTTGTAATATTTAATTAATGTAGGTTTAATTCGAATATACAATTCTACATAATAAATCATTAACTGCTTCTTATTTTTAGAAAATGCTCACGCAGAAACTCACCTTGATTTTGCCAGCTGGGCTCGACGCTTCGCTCTGTACTTTCCCTACCGCGTTGTCCGTGGCACTATCGCCCAGAACCAAAATCAAGTCGATTTCTGCTCCGCTTTTCTAAAAATTAATCCCCTAAATCCCCTTAATCTGTGGTTC
>JAZLKI010000033.1:0-20783 GCA_045597485.1 Treponema sp. | reverse complement strand
CAGAAGATATGAATTGGAACCTGTAATGAAAATAGAAAAATCACCGTCATCACGAAAACCGTTCAGAACTTCCTCAAACCCTGTAACATTCTGCACTTCATCTATAAAAAGATATTTCAGTCCTTTTGCTGTTGAAGCTTCGTCAATGATTTTTTCAAGCTGGTCAGGTTTCTTTATACTTCTGTAGCCACGTTTATCCAAATCAAAATAGATAATATTTTCTTCTGGGGTTCCTCGTTCCAGAATTTCCTGGGCGATTGTCTGCATAAGACTGGATTTACCGCAGCGGCGAACTCCTGTAATTACTTTTATGATTTCTGTGTCATTGTAAAACCCGCGGATTTTCTGCAGATAAGATTCTCTTTTGAAATATTTCACATTCACACCTTTAACCTACATTGTAAACAAAAAATGTGTTATTTACAAGTTAAAGGGGTAAAGTTGCGTAATATATTAAAAACAACACCCTTTAACTTGCCGATAGTTATAGAAAATCATATAAAAGAGGTGAAAAATGGAAATTCCCATTCAAGATGCAGTATCCGCTTGCATCGCAGAATTGCGGAAACATTATGGCTCGGAAGCCTGTGTCCACCGGGGACAGACCCCATGAGTTTAAAAATTACAAACTGCGGGTCTCCAATCAATTTCAATTTGTGGGAAACTAGAAAATTGTTTGCTTAATACTACACAATGATTTATTACCCTTATAATATATTGATTACTTCTCCAGTTCCAATTATCCTAGTTTCTTTTAATTGAAATTTTGCACCTTGCTCAATAGGACACATATCCATTACTCGAATTCTAAGTCTATAATTATGTCCTAACTTTATTAATTCGTTTTCCCCAAAATCAATTTGACAATGATAATTGTTGTTCTCATAACATAGCATTGGTCGATAAGAAATACTTGTATTAGTTATATCTGATTTCCTTCCATTTTCTTTTTCAGAGAAAAAATATATATCCGCAATAATCTCTTTAATCATATTCAATTTTCCTAATCAATTTTTTCTGGAGGCAATAACAATGGCAATTTTTCAGTTGGAACAACCACTGCAGGAACTCCTAAATCTACTGTAACAAGCATATCTGGTGTTATTTGACTTTTGGGAATTGCAGTTCTATATACAGAATATTTTTCGCCTTTTCCGTCTAACTTAGATAATACTTCTCCCTCATAATCTGCGCCGGACTTCGAAAGTGAAAAATATTTCGTTTCAATTCCTTCAGGATTTAAAAATGTACCAGTTTCTCGTATAGATTTATCTTCTTGCGGTGAAACTGCTCGATACAATGTTACCAACGAATCAGTTTTAGTTTTTTCCTGAACTTTAGTCTGATTTATAACCTTTGAATTGGTATTTGATAAGGACAAGGCCCCTGCTATTAGTGTCAATCCAAGTCCTAGTGTTACCGAATCATCAACTATTCCAGCACCCCAAGTAACGACATCTTCAACAAGTGTAGCCAGAATTATCCCTATACCTGACCAAAACGATGGATTTGCAGCAGCGGCACAAATATTATTTTCATCCGGGTCCGTATACTTAATCGGATTGTTTGCGGCGTAGGCATACAAATTACCATTGATGGGCGACTCAGCGTAAAAACTAACTTGAATTATAACATAAAATACATAAAAATTAGTAGAATAAATTTTTCTATCTGTATAAATCCCCAAAATATGATATATTATACATAGATTATTGAAGGAGGCTCCTATGAATGAAGAGAACGAACTTGATGCAACTTGTGGCGTTAGTGATAAAGAAATGACTTATCGCTTTCAGCAAGGTGTAAAAATCGAAAATGAAATCAAGCAACTCAAAGGACTTCCTATTGCTGGTTATGATTTAGAAAAAAAACAGGCATATCTTGAATATCCTGACGGACACCGCGAATATGCCTGATAAAATCATAAAGCCAACTATTCTTGTTTTTGCCGGTCCTAATGGCTCTGGTAAATCAACTATAACAAAATACGTTGAAGTCATTCCTCCTTATATAAATGCTGATGATGTAAAAAAATCGAATCAATGTTCAGATTTGGATGCGGCTATAAAAGCTGAAGATTTAAGAGAAAAGGCGTTATCAGAAAAAGCTAATTTCACATTTGAAACTGTACTCTCAACAGATCGTAATCTTTTGCTTTTGAAACGTGCAAAAGAACAGGGATATTTTATTAAATGTATTTATGTATTAACCGCTGATCCTATGATTAATGTAGTGCGAGTGAAATCAAGATTTGCAGCAGGTGGACATGATGTGCCTCAAGATAAAGTTATATCTAGATATTCCAAAGCATTGAATCTTATTCCAGAATTGATACAGGTATGTGATATTTTTCATTTATATGATAATTCTATAAAAGCTTTTAGAATCTTTAAAAAGAGAAAAACAGAATTTTTCTATGAAGAAAATCAGTTTTGGAATTTGAAAGAAATAAAAAAACTTACAGGAATCGAAAATCCTGTATTAAGAGAGTTAAATTAATATCAACCTTTTTCAAAAAAACTAATATCAACTGAAATTTCAACCCGTTATTTACCATCCGCTTTTTCATCGTTAAATTCAAAATCTCCGGAAGAATCATGCGTAAAACCACACTAATTCCACCGGATTTTGAATCAAAAAGTGCTATTCTCCAATCAATTTCAATTTGTGGGAGGGAAGCAAAAATTTTTTTTTTAATTCAAAAACGCTAGATGTGGAGTGATTAAGAAGTAAAATTCCAGATATCATTCTGTTTGTGTCAATAAATCATCTTCCGTAAATCTAATAGAAGTTTGCCATTTTTCTTTTCTCTCAATTTCTTTAAGGAAATACTCCTTTTGTGAAATATTGTTTTGTTGTTCTAAATAGGGACGTTTTGTTTGGATTATTTTTTCCATAAGTTTCTTAACTCCACCATTTATCAAGTTTTCTGTATTTTTTTTTAATAAATCATAAAAGCAATTTAAGATACCAATAAATTGGATTTTATTGTCAAAATAAAAACATTCATCTGCTTCTTGTAATCGCTCGAAGAAGATTGGAGAAACTTCAAGTAAATGTAAATTATGAATTGAAAACAATTGTTTCGGTTCCATATTAAAAATACATATTCCCTGAAGATAATCTTTGTGTAAAAAAATATTGAAAAATAATTGATCTTTATAACTGAACTTATACATTTCTTTGTTCTTTTGAAGTAATCTGTAGCCAATTTTTTCTATTTGTGGAATAAATATTTCTTGTAAATATAGAATTTCATCCTTATTCATTTTTATTCTCCATCATCAATTCTGTAATAATACAAACCTTTTACAGTTGCATCTGGAATAAACGTAATAGTTGCCTTATCACCTGCTGCAGGGAATGGAATGGAAACATTACATACAGAATCAATATTCCCACCTTCAACATTTACATCAGGAAAATAACTTTTCATTTTACTAATATATCCCTGAAGTTGTGCAACTGCTTTCTGATGCTTATATCCAGCAACACATGAAATAGGCTTTAACTCGAAAAATTCCACGTTATTACCTATTGAATCCATTTTAATATTTACAGCATCAGGTCGCGTATTAGGGGAAGGAATTTCATCTAAATCTGGATTCCGATTGGGCTTAAATATTTCCCCGATTGTATCTTTTATATTTAGCAAACGACTATCAAAAATTTTTATAGCTGTCGGATCTTCTGCTTTTGTAGCAATATCCATTACTGTGAAAAATACTCTATGAGCTTTTTGACCAAGTAAGGCGTTCGGTTTTTTTTCGGCATTCCCATCCGGATCAATATACCGTATCGGATTATTCCCCGCATAATGGTACAAATTACCATTTGTTTTACAAAGCTAATACCAACCTAATTCCTTCAGAAATATTTGTCATAGACGATATAGGTAAAACTGACACATGCTCAACCAATCTTATGCTATCTATTACTGTAATTTGAGGGGTAACTGCCACAGAATCTTTCGATAATTTTGAATCATTTTTTGATAAAAGTACATTGCCGGGAAATTCAGCTAATCTTAAATTTGTTGTAAGAGGAATAACTACGGTTGTGTTCATATCACTTTTATTAAACTCATCTGACTGAACAATCACTGCAGGCCTACGCCATCCAGGTTCACTCCCCAAAGGTTCTCCAAAATCAACCCACCAAATATCACCACGAATCATTTTTTGTTAACTCCCTCACAGAACTTAAAGAAGTTTTTTCAATGGTTTTAAATTCAGCAAATGCATCTGGATTCTTCTGAAGAAATTCATTGATCCTCGCAGTAACTGAAGTATCTTTTTCTTTTGTGGAATAAATGGAAGCTAAATACTGTACATAATGAGTGAGCTCAATAACTGCTGCTTCAGGCAATGAATTAATTGTCTTTTCTAATACATCGTATGGCATTTTTTTCACCTCCAATTTTTTCTTTTAAATATAATATAACACAATAATATTGATTTATATAGTCAGATTTGATTAAGTCTTCACCTCCGACATATTTTGCACAATTCCCTTTTTATTTTATAAAACTGCTATTTCCAATCAATTTCAATTTGTGGGAGGAAGCTAATTATACTCAATAATATTCAATGATCTTTGTATCGAATCTACACATTTACAAATATCTTGTAATATACCGCCTTTAATAGCTTCTTTGTTTAGCAGAATTTCCTTAACAAAGTTTTCTCTATGAACATCAGATTTCCATCTATAGCCATTCCCATCGTTTTGAAAATAATCGCTATATCTTTTATAAATAGAAGTATCCCCGATATTTCTATAAGTTACTTTTATATAAACTAAATACTGGCTAGTTACAAAATATGTATCATTTTCTATAAATAAAGTATCAAAGACTTCTCCATCTTGTGTTATATACCACTGAGATTCCCCAATGTAATTATTCTTGTATTTTAAATCATGTATTGTTCCTTTTACCGCATATTTCTCGTTATTTTGATTTAATAAGATTGACTTTTTCTCAATACTGATTAATTTTGATATTTCATTAATATTTATGGAATAGTCATTTTTCTCTAAAACTTGAATCAATTCTTTTGAGAACAGATTTGTATTCATATACTTGATTTCGGATAACTCAATCGCATAACTTTCAATATTAATTAAACTGAAATCATTAGCATATTCATTTTCAGGATTGCAATGATCAAAATATTTAATAGAAGCAGGAACATCAAAAGTTACTAAATCATTAAGCAAAACTGCAACTTCATTTCCATCTTCATATTTTAGAGTGTATGGAGATAATGAAATTGCTTTTGTACAACTTACAAGCAATATTAAAAAAATAAAATTTAACTGTTTTATCATATTCTATTTACCCTCCTCATTTGGGACATAATAATCAGCACGATTTCTCTTTAAGATATCAGAATTATCTTTAGTTTTTGTTTTTCCATCATAAGTGTCAAATACTGTACTACCATTTTCATTTCTCGACATCTCATTTACATAATGTTCATCAAAAGCTAAACTTTTTACCGCTTCTATAAAATATGACTCTGTTATTTTTCCACCATTTTTATATCCTAACCAAGAAGCTGAATATCCAAACCGTCCTGCAAAAACTTTTTTTCCTAATTTTTTTTCCAAATAGTTAATCATAGAATTAAGTGCAGGTGCCAAGTCATTTACATTTGCATTTTCTTTTGAAATCCATTTATCGGGAACATTCTGCAATATCTCGTACCCCTCTGCTAATGATAAGGCTTTACCGGTTTCTTTGGTATATTGCATAGAAAATATATTTAATGCAGCTGTTGCATTACATGCAGTCACTGAATATTTGTTTCCAAATCCTTTCTCAGATGTAAAACCATTTTGAGCAGTAAACATGGTTTGTTTGAACATTGTTGGTTCAACAGCTTTTGATTTTGCAGGTATAATGATAATTACGATAATTTGAGGACTCGGTTTTTGACACCTTCCATCCGGATCCGTATACTTAACAGGATTATTCCCCGCGTAGGCATACAAATTGCCATTTGTTTTACCAAGTTAATTGCACAGTACAATTATAACATAAAGAATCTAAAAAATAATAAATTTAAATTTTGTTTTTTAACTACTTAAATATTTTTCTGAAATTTTCATATAATATTCTTTGTAATATTCAAAATAACTACTACCCTTTGACGAGCCAATTGATACAGCATTCTCCTTTTCATAAATCATTCTATTTTGATTGTCATATTTATACCAATGTTCAGAAAGTATCTCAATCACGTAATTTTGAATAAGATACATTTCCATAATCATTATATGAATGATAATATTTTCCTTCTCCAGTTATATCCTGATACTGTAAAATTCCATAATCGTCATATTCATATATTTCTTTTCGATCATAAATAAACCACTTTGAAATATATTCACCGTTAATATTTATTTCACGATGAATCTTATCAGCTATTTCCTGCGCATTTAAACCACAGAAAAGAAATATACTGATTGCTATAACTGCTACTCTTTTTTCTCTTCATTACTTTTTTCCATTTTTATCTATTACTTTCTAAGTATTTTTCTATTAAAAATTATAGTTTGAAAAATCAATATATTTGTATAACATAAAGGCATCTGTACCTTTTATTACAATTATTCCATCAAAATGATGATATTTTCCGTCGTATTCATCCCAAAGAATAATTACATTATAGTTTTTTAATGTTTTCCCAGCAGTTCCAAATTCTTCCGACCAGAAAATACCTTCTGTATCCAGTTCAAAATAATCCAGATTTTCATTATCCAATTCATAAGTTTTATTGTTATAAACCGCATATTTTGGAGGGTTATTCCATAATTTCGCAATTTGATTATCATCAAGCTTGTAACAATCAAATTCATAATCATCGTCAATTTCATAATCAAAATAATTGAAAGTATATGGTTTTAACACATCAAAATTAAAAGTATTGTTTGACACCCATGGAGATAAGTTCTGTTTTTCTCTGCTTGGTATAAAAATTGCTACTATTATAAGAACTACAATCGACAGTAAAACTATCAATTCTGATTTCTTTGATTTCTGATTTTCCTGATTTTCAACAACATCTGAAGATATAGTTATATTTTCAGTTTTTTGTACTTCTTCTTTTTCTCGCTCAACAGAAATTGGTTCTACTGGAGTTACTTCAATTGTTCTCTCAGAAACAGATTCAATTTTATCTGATAAATCTTTTTTATCATTTTTTTGAACTTTATTTCCACACTTTGTACAAAATAGTGCATCATCATCCAATTTAGAACTACACTTTTCACAAAAACTTTCATTATGTTTTTCACTTAATTTTGCGCCGCATTTTGTACAGAACAAAGCATCATCATCAATCTGATTTCCACAATTACTACAGAACATCCTCTTCTCCTAATTAAAAATCTCTTTTATACCTTTTGTAGCACCTTTTACAAGCGATGATTTATATTCCTTCTTGAATCCACATTTATTGCATATATAGGTAACACTTTTATTTCCAAAAGCAGCCCACCAATTGCACCAATAGGACCAAGTAAAATTCCACCAATAAAAGCTTTTCCTAAAGTGTTTCCAGCCCCAGAATTCTCTTTTTGAACACTCCAGAATTCTCCACAATTAGGACAACGATTTGGAATAGCAGTTCTATCTGCAGTTTCTTTTGTATTGATGTAAATTTGTGCTGAAGTCTTTAATTTTTGAATTCCATTTAAGATTTTTTTTCGTGCACCTATACTTTCTATTCCGATTTTTTCCAAATCAACTTCTGTAAGGCTCATTAATACATCAATAGTATCCAAATCCTGATTTCGTAAGTACTCTTCATAGGATTCAAGTCCATTCTCAATAATCCACTGATGAAAATCAAAAAAACAAGACTGATTTTCTTCTATTTTAATTTCCTCTGACTTTTCCATTATTTGAGCTGTTCCACACATAGGGCAGAATTTTGCACTTTCATTTATTTGTTTTCCACATTCTCTACAAAACATTTTTTCCTCTCCTAATTAAAATGACCAGTCTGTAAGCGGAAGATTATCCTTATCTTTAAAGGCCCCACACAAAATGGTAATAAAATCAATGAGTATCCAAATACACCAGCCAATTCCTAAAAATATGAAAAAGAATCCAATTTCTTCATACTCTTCAAGACAAATCAATCCAATTATAAAAGAAAAACCTAATACAATTTGCCAGATTGCTGATACTTTTTTGCCAACATAAAATCTGTGAGCTCCAAATTCTCCAAAAACAAAAGCAAGAATTGCAGCTAAACCACGAGATTTATCTGATTCTGTAGGAACATATTTTTGTACATCAGTATTTTCTTTTTTTACAAATGAAGAATTAGAAGATTTTTTTATTTCTTCAGTGTTAGTATCAAGTGCATGACCACAGTTCAGGCAAAACTTATTTTCTTCTGAAACTTCTTGTCCACATTGTTCACAAAATTTCTTTATAATTACTTCTTTTTTAGCTTCCATGTGTTTCAATTGTTTTCCACACATTGAACAGAAAACGACATCTTCTTTCTGTTCTTTTCCACAATATTTACAAAACATTCTCTACCTCTGTAAACAATTCTTATTCAACAATTCTGCAAATTTTGCATCAGACATTTTTCCAGATAATTTAAAATTATTTGGAAGCACATGCTTTGCTTGTAAACCGTAATTAACAGCACGAATAGAATATTTATTCATTGAAGGCCCACCCCATTTTTCAATGTTATTATTCATATATTCTTCCAGTGCATCAAAAATTGCCTGATGATTGGCTTTTGGAATATTTTTATCCAGATAACTTCGCCATTCTTTTAATTCTTGAGAATTGTACCAGCCCTGGCGAATTTGTATCTTTGGGGCCGCAGTTTTTTCTTTTGATTCAACTTTTGTGGTTGTCTGTGGTTTTGAAGATTCATTTTTTTCAATTGTCTGATTTTTTTGTGTTTTTGCCTGAGACTGGCTTTTATCCTTTTCTATTTTTTGGTATAGCGCACCAAATATATCATCATAATAATTTAGAATTGAACTACCATTACTGAATGTTACTGACCAGGTGCATCCAAGTTCTTGCATTTTACTGATAACAGCTGGTGATAAATTTGGATTTTCAATCATATCGTCATCGTGCAAATCCTTGATATTTGAATTTGGATATTCATCATACAAAGCATAAAGATCATCTGTCATAAAATAATAATAAGGAACTCCAGAAATCATTACTTCGACATTTCTATAAACTTTGCGATTAGCAGGCTTTGGAGCATTTCTAACTACACGGAACATAAAAAGGGAAGAATCTGCACCTGGTCTGTCATAGTTTTCCGGGTGACTGTAGCTGCGGGCATAAACGGAATTGTATCTAGCAGTAGTTTCATTATCTCTATCTGCAAGATGCTCGTATTCTCCGCCACGAAGAACTCGGCAGGCAGCATTAAGTTTATCTCGACCCTCGTAGATTATAGACATATAAACTTCTTTGCTTTCGCCAGTTTTAGGTCCATAAGGATTATAAATATCTCCTGCTTCGTATTGCTTACTTGAATAATAATCCCAGCACCATTCTGGCCCCATGCTCATATCATAAATTCCAAGAGCATTTGGTTTTTTTATGCCAAGTTCATACGGAGCTACCAGATTGATTACTTCGCGATAATTATTGCTGCCACTGTATTTATATGGACTTTTAAACTTTCCACCCCGTGCTGCATATTCCCATTCAGCTTCTGTTGGAAGTCTGTATCCGTTTGCACTCCAGTCACATTCAACATTTGGAAAATAAACTTTGGTAATTTTGTACCCGCCACTGCTGGTTTCTAAAACCCAGTCAAAATTTGTAATAGCATCTTTAGAACCATTTGATGAATAACAAGGTTCAAGTCCTTCCATTACACTACGACGGTTACAATAAATTAAAGCTTCATACCAGCTTACACCCATTGCAGCATATTTTTTTGTATCTTCATATTCCCAAGGATATCCTGTACTATCCCAAATGCCCCAGTTTCCTAAATCACAAGGATGATCATCCATAACTTCAAACCAGTCATAAAGGCGAACCTTGTATTTGTCCATATAAAAACTGCTGAGAGTAACAGTTCTGATGACAGAGGCATCCGCATCGCCGTCTTTGCTACCCATCTCAAAACTTCCACCTTCAACAAGTATCATTTGTGACTCAACTGCAAAAGAAAATTCTGCTGTGGCAAATACCATCAACAATCCAAATAAAATTTTAAGTGATTTATTTTTCATTGCTATCCCTCACATAAGTTACTTCGATAAAATGTACATTCTTTACGCAACACTACAATATAATGTACTCTAAAAAATCCAGTTATACAATATTATGTACTATTCTCAATAATTACTCCGATATTTTGTTATTCTGAAATCATGACTTTTAATGAACGCTTAAAAGAAGAAATGGAGTACGCGGGTATTCAGCATAAAGAACTGGCAGAAAAAGCAGGCATCACACAACGTGCTCTTTTAACTTATGTTTCTGCCACAAAACCTTCCATGCCGCCGGCCGACGTTGCATTCAGAATTGCAAAATCCTTAAATCTTAGCGTTGAATATCTTGTGACTGGTCATAAATCTGAAACAGTTCTTTCCGCCACCGAAAAATTACTTTTGCAAAAATTTCATACCTTAAAACAGTCCGAACAAAAAATCTTGATGGACCTTCTTAATGTTCTTCAAAAATAGTGGTAAAATAACCCCATGAATCTTTCAAACATTGTAATTGTATTAGATCATCCAGATGAATCGCGTAACATTGGTGCGGCTTGTCGTGCCATGGCTAATAATGATATTTCCGAATTGCGTATTGTTGGAAAAATTGAAGATTATGATATTGAGCATATCCACGTTCTGGCAATTCACGCTGGTGCAATTTTTGACAATGCCCATTTTTATAATTCTATTCGGGAAGCTACTGCTGATTGTACAATTTGCGCTGGTACCACAAGACGTGCTGGAAAAAAACGTGGCAAGTTGCTCCTTCCAGAAGAGTTTGCTCAAATATCGCGAGATAAAACTGAAAATTCTAAAATCGCCATTGTTTTTGGAAATGAGCGTACTGGCCTTACCGATGAACAGCTGGACGAATGTAATTTGGGAGTTACAATTCCTTCATCAGATAATTTTGGTTCATTAAATTTAAGTCACGCTGTTCAAATCCTCTCTTACCATATGTACCGAGAAAGTTTGAACGAAAAATATGGCGAATACCACGGTTACACTCCCCTTACCTTGGAACGGGTGGACCAGACTGTAAAAAATATTACAGACAACATGCAGAAAATTGGATTTTTTAAAATGCCTGGCCGTGAAGATATGGAAAATTTCTGGAGAAGTGTACTTTCCCGTGCAAGTCTTTCAGAAAGTGAAGCCCAGTATCTGGAAAAAACTTTTTCTAAAATGGCAGGTCTCTCTGTAAAAAATCAGAAAAATAATGAGGATTAAGTGAAATTTACGCATCTTCTTTTTGATTTAGACAACACCCTCTACCCTGCCGACTCAGCTATGAACGATGCAATTCAAATTCGTATGCTGGAATGTGTAAAGAATTTTTTTAATCTTAATTCTATAGAAGAAGCTCATTTACTTAAAAAAGAGCGAATTGTTCATTATTCTACAACTTTGGAATGGCTTCGCAGTGAAGGCCTTACAGATGTTGAAGGTTTTCTAGCCCACGTTCACCCTGATGATGAAGCCGACACTTTAAAACCTATAGCTGGCCTTAGAGAATATCTGGAAAGTCTCCCTTTACCAATGTCAATTTTAACTAATTCGCCAATGGAACATGCCCGCCGCGTTGTAGAAAAACTTGGCATTTCCGATCTTTTTATGGCAATCACCGATATTCGAGACGCTGGCTTCAAAGGTAAACCTTATTCCAATTCTTACAAGGCGGCCCTGGCTAAGGCTGGAACTTCAATCGGCGAAACGCTTTTTCTTGATGACATGCGAAAATACACTGACGGCTGGTGCGCTTTGGGTGGTACTTCAATTTTAATTGGAGATGATAACGGTAAGCCCCTTGCCGCCGATGCAAAAGCCCTTGAAAGATCTGGCAACGGCAATTATTCCCAGGTAAAAACTGGCCCTACAATCAAAATGCAATCTATTTACGAATTAAAAAAATTCCTCGAAAAATACTAAAATCGTGACTTTTCAGAATTAATCCTAGGATTATTTTTTAATTACATACAAAAGTTCGGAATTTTAATTTTTTGTATGTAATTTATGCGCTTACGAATAGGACTATTTGATATGGGCAGTGGCGTTTACATACAAATGGGTAAAAAATTCGCGCTTTTGTATGTAAAAAAAGATGGAAACCTATTTTACATCACTGACCAATCAGATTTTTTACATACAAAAAACTTTTTTTTCCGCTTCTTGTATGTATTTATCAAATCTAGAACCTAATTTTTCTAAACAAAAATTTTATTTTACATATATAAATTAAAAAAAATACCAAACCCTATGTAATTCCACATAAAAAGTAAAAATTCTCTTCAAAATCTTATTATTTACAATTTCCAGTAACCGCTTTATTATAATTTTTATGAAAAAAATCCTTTGTGTTTGTTTAAGTTCAACTTTACAGAGAACTGTCAGCTTTAAATCTCTGGTTTTAACAAATGTTAACCGCTCGGAATATTACAATTATTACGCTTCGGGAAAGGCTATTAACTCTGCCCGGGTTTTAACTCAGCTGGAAAAATGCTGTGCAATTTCGGTATGCCCTGTTGGCGAAAAAAATCAGGCACTGTTTATGGAACTGGCCGCTAAAGATGATTTAGAAATGCGCACTGTAACTATTCCAGGGGCCACTCGGGAATGCTGGACTTTACTGGACCGAGGTGCTGGTACCACAACGGAAATTGTAGTTGGCGAACCTGAAATTGATGCTCCAAAAGAATTTGCCGCTGCGGAAGTTAAGCTGCTTAAATTGATAAACGAAGCTTTTCAAGAAGTGGACGGAGTTTTACTGGCGGGAAGTCGCCCTGGAATCTGGAGTGATGATTTGTATGCCGCAATTGCAGGTATGGCAAAGGATGCAGGCAAAGTTTTTCTGGCAGATTACATTGGTAAGGATATGGAAGGCACTTTGAAATCGGTAGTGCCGGATATTATTAAAATCAATGATGAAGAATTTTGTAAAACCTTCCTAGGGGGGGCGGCGGTGGAAGACGCTGAGTTGAAGGCGGCTATTGTAGAGAAAAGTGGGGCGTTGGGGAACATAATTATTGTTACTCGCGGAGTTAATTCTACTTTTGCAGCAAAGGGCGGCGAATTTGCAGAGTGCCCTACAGAAAAGGTAGTTCCTCTAAACACAACTGCCTGCGGCGACAGTTTTAATGCCGGCTTCCTTTATGAATATTTAAATTCTAATGATTTTGAAGCTGCTCTTAAAAAGGGAACTTGGTGCGCGGCTCGAAACGCCGAATTAGAAGCCCCAGGAGCCATTAATTAAAAATTATATCAAATTTTTATAGGTAAATCCGCTTATTGCAAAACTGACATTTATAGAAGAATATTATATAATCGATTTATTAGGAGTAAAAAAATGAGTATCGAGAAAAAACCTCTTGTTAATGATTTGTATACTGCAGACCCTTCTGCTCACGTATTCAACGGAAAAATCTATATTTACCCATCACATGATGAAGATATCGATGTAGCAAATAACGACAATGGTGATCAGTATGATATGAAAGATTACCATGTTTACGAAATGAAAGATACAGAAACATATCCACGTGATTGCGGATGTGTATTCTCACTTAAAGACGTAAAATGGGCAAGCAAACAGCTTTGGGCTCCAGACTGTGAAGAAAAAGATGGAAAATACTACTTCTACTTCCCAGCTCGCGACAAAAACGGTATGTTCCGTGTAGGTGTTGCTGTTGGTGACAAACCAGAAGGTCCTTTCACTCCAGAAGATGATTATATCCAGGGTACATACAGTATTGACCCATGTTGTTTCAAAGATACAGATGGAAAATACTACCTTACAATGGGTGGACTTTGGGGCGGTCAGCTTGATCAGTACAGAAACAACAAATGGTCAGCAGACAACAAAGAACCACAGGGTGATGAATTGGCATGTACACCAAAAATCGCTTTGCTTAAAGATAACATGAAAGAACTCGCAGAAGATTTGCGTGACTTAGTTATCTTAGACGAAAAAGGTGAACCACTTAAGGGTGGAGATGATATTCGCCGTTACTTCGAAGATCCATGGTTGTTCAAAAAGGATGATACATACTACTTCACATATTCAACAGGAACTTCACACCTTCTTTGTTATGCAACTTCAAAGAACGTTTACGGACCATACACATACGGTGGATGTATCCTTTCACCAGTATTAGGATGGACTACACACCACTCTATTACACAGTTCAACGGAAAATGGTACTTGTTCTACCACGACTGCGAACGCTCAAACGGTGTAAACCAGAAACGCAACGTTAAATTCCGCGAATTAACATTCAAACCAGACGGAAAAATCCAGACTATGGATGGTTTTGATAGATAGCACGTTAAAAATTGGGCGCATCAGCGGCCAATTTAGTGCTAACCACAAACCGACCAGGACCGAGATTTATCGAGGTTTTGATAAATAGCACGTTAAAACATTAAAACGCGCAAAAAGACACAAAAGTGACAGTCACCGAAGGTGCGGTGACTGTCACTTTTGTGTCTTTTTTTTGTGTGTGGAACTTTTGTGCTTGCTTTTATTTGCTAATCTTTTCAACGATTTTTTGCGCTGTCTGGGTAACGGCCAATCCTTCCTGGCTTGTTTCCCTTAAGCAGGCTGGAATTAAACTTCCAATTCTTTCCATAGATTCAAAAACTTCATCTACCGGTATGGCAGATTCAATCCCCGCCATTGCCATTTGACTGGCAATAATTGCATTTACCGCCCCGGAAACATTGCGTTTTATGCAAGGCACCTCTACCAATCCTGCAACTGGGTCACAGGTGAGTCCAAGCATATTTTTCATTGCAAGTGCTGCAGCTGTAGCTATCTGCTGATTTGAACCACCCTCCAAATAGGTAATGGCCCCTGCCGCCATACTGCTGGCACTACCAATCTCTGCCTGGCATCCACCTTCGGCACCAGAGATACTGGCAATTGTAGCAATAACTTGACCGATTCCTGCGGCTACATACAGCGATTCTACAATCTTTTGTTTTATGGGGTGTTTTTCGTCAAAATAGGTTATAAGAACTGCGGGTATTACACCACAGGAACCGGCTGTTGGAGCGGCAACTATTCTTCGCATACAGGCGTTAGACTCGCCCATTTTTACGGCTTTTTCCATTACCATAGTAAGGAAAGTTCCAATAAGGCGATTTTCCTGCTTGCGAAATGCTTCTAATTTTGCACCGTCGCCACCGCTTAATCCACTTTGGGAACGTAATTCTGGGGAATAGGATTTATCAGCTTGAATCATAGCATCAAGCATCTGTTCCATTCTTGCAAAACTTTCTTCTTCTGTAACGTTACGCTCCCGAATATCGTCCAAAAGTATGACTTTCCAGAAAGGCAAATTTTCTTTTTCAGCTTGATTTAATATTTCTGCAATTTTTGAAAAACTCACGCTGCATCTCCGCCAAGTAAACTATAATAAGTAACTTTTTCTACTCCCTCTAATTTCCCCAGCCATTTAAGGGCTTCTTTTGGCACTTCCTGGTCCAGTTCCAAAATCATTACCGCATTCCCACCACGGTTTGCACGGTACAACTGCATTGAAGCAATATTTACAGATTTATGAGAAAGCATACTGGTTACCTCGGCAACGTGCCCCGGCTGATCCTTGTTGTGAACAATTAAAGTTGGATTATCACCAGAAAAGTTAGCACTAAGTCCGTCTATACTGGCAATATTAATTACAGAACCACCAACCGATTCTCCAACAATTTCAAGGTATCTTCCGTTTTTACCAGTAAGGTTTAATTGAACGGAATTTGGATGGAAGCCCTTTAAATTTTTCTGGCCAAAAGATATATTAATTCCCCTCTGTTTGGCAATTTCCATACTTTGGGGGATTCTAGAATCATCTTCTTTCATTCCTAAAAGCCCTGCAACTAGCGCAAACTGAGTTCCGTGTCCTTTGCCAGTTGCAAGGAAACTTCCATGAAGTAGAATTTCCCCTTTTACTAAAGGCTCTGCCAGTAGCTTTTGGGAAACGTATCCAATCTTAACGGCACCTGCTGTATGTGAACTTGAAGGCCCAACCATAACTGGGCCTATAATATCGAATATATTCATGTCCGTCAGATTAAAGAATTAGAAACCTGAAGTTGTCATCAGCACAGGTTTTCTACAGTAGTTCAATAATGGTGGAACATCTTCTTTTTTTATGGCTTTAAGCTGTTTTGTGCCATCAAAGAATTCAAATTTAATAATCCACAAGTCTCCACAATCATTAAGTTCTACAAGCTTAAGCTTTCCCTGTCTTGCTGGTGAATAATAGTCTGAACCATTTAATTCACGCAATTTTGAACCCATAATTGCAAAGCCGAACATCTGCTGAAGATTATTTGTATCAAAAGTCAATTCCTTCAAAAAGTCTGGATGAAGATTGATATAAACTGGAACTTCAGAAATACCACCTGGAATATGAGCAGCATCTGCTGGTACCAGGCGAAATTTTCTTGCATCCATATATTCAACTAAATGTACAATTTCAAGGTCATTTACTTTTTCTGTAGTCATATTTACATCCTTATACAAAATATCGACCGCCAGCCAGAAACCAGCGGTCTTGCTTACACATTATTCAGTTTTTACTTTCATTTCAGTGTAATCAGGATATCCAATTACATCGTAGTAGAAGCCGTACAATTTTTCTGAATAAAGGTTTGTGTTGTTGTTTGTAAACAAAGGACAGATTACTGTATCTTCACTTACTGCAACTTTTTCAGCTTCCAAAAGCATTGCCTGGCGTTTCGCAGCATCAAGTTCTAAGTTAGAAGTTGCCATTAATTCATCATATTTTGCATTGCTCCAATCAATATCATTCAAAGAATTACCTGTAATGAACATTGAAAGCCAAGTTGTTGGATCGTTATAGTCTGCATACCACTGCATACGAATTAACTGATCTTTCTTTTCACGTCTCTGAGCAACGTAAACTTCGTTTTCCAGAGCCTGAAGTTCGACTGTAACTCCAAGTTCCTTCCACTGCTGCTGCAATACCTGAGCAACATCTCCTTCATAAGCTAAAGAAGGATATGTATAAGTAATCTTTGGTAAACCTTCGCCATTTGGATATCCAGCTTCTGCAAGGAGCTTTTTAGCTTCTTCCAAATTTTCATCGAGTAAGTTACCCTGCAATTCTCCCCAAGGAGTTCCGTCAACTTTAGAATGATAGAAACGTCCTACAAATGTTGTAGATGGAACACATGAAATACCTACTACAGTTGCAATATCCTGTCTGTTCAAGGCAAGTGCAAATGCTTTACGAACCTTAGGATTGTCAAATGGAGCAATATTAGGGTTGATCATAATAAAGTTAGTCTGTGGGTTTTCACTAAAGTGCAAATCTGGTTTTCCCTGATAGCGTTCTGCAATTGAAGAAGGAGCACCAGAAAGCATTGTTAATTCTCCAGTCTGATAAGCAGCAGCCTTAGCCTGATCATCATCCATAAAACGCAATTTAATAGAAAGAAGATTAACTTTATCGGCATCATAATAATATGGATTCTTCTTGAACAAGATATATTCACCTGGGTGACGTTCTGCCATATACCAAGCACCATTACCTAAGTTTTTACCAGGCTGCATATCCCAAGTTTTATCTTCATTTGTTGCATATTTGCAGTTAGATGGCATGAATGTTGGAACGTTTGCAAACATATCAAGGAAGTATGCACATGGTTTTTCCAAAGTTACCTTTAATATAGAAGGATTTGATGCATCGATTGCAACTTCGTCCAAACTAATCTTTCCGTTGAAAGCATCTTCAGCACCTTTGATTGGGAACAAGAAGTCTACATACCAAGCACCGTTAGCTGGTTCAAGAGCACGAATCATTGTGTTTTTATAATCAGCAGAAGTTACATTTGAACCATCTGACCATTTTGCATCACTACGAATATAGAATGTATATGTAAGCAAATCTTCGCTAATTTCCCATTTTTCTGCAGTTGCAGGTTTGAAAATTCCGTCTGGAGTATATGTTACTAATGGATCCAAACTATATGACTGATAAGAGAAATAACAGTAAGATGCTGCACCAGCTGGGTCATATTCTCCAGTTTCAGACTGTGTATTTGTAGAAATTTCTAAAATTTCTCCATTTTCATTTACATTAACTGGAAGTTTCGATTTTTTATCACCACAACCAGCAAAAACTGTAATTACTGCAGCAGAAAGAAGTGCTGCACCCAATGTCTTTGTAATTCTACTTACAACCTTCATAACGAACCTCCGTTTTATTTATTTTCCGAAAACAGCTTCTTCAGGAGTCTTTCCTGCAGCTGTGTATTCTGCAATTTTTTCAGGCGCATACAAGAAACATGCAACCTTCTTTTCGCCTACTTCGTAAGTTGCAGGCTTTTCTGTCTTACACTTTTCGCTGCAATAACGGCAGCGGGCAGCAAATGGACAACCTTTTGGTGGATCAAGTGGAGATGGAACTTCACCTTCCAGAATAATTCTCTGTTTTGCTTTTGCCTGTTCTGGATCTGGAATTGGAGATGCAGAAATTAAAGCTCTTGTGTAAGGATGAAGCGGATGCTTGTAAACATCATCACTAGTACCAAACTCAACCATATTTCCTAAGTACATAACACCAATTTTGTGGCTGATGTGGTGTACCATTTCCAAGTCGTGAGCAATAAACAGATAGCTGAATCCGCGTTCATGCTGGAGTTTTTCCAAAAGGTTGATTACCTGAGCCTGGATTGAAACGTCCAAAGCGGAAATTGGTTCATCACAAACAATGAATTCTGGGTTTAATGCAAGGGCACGGGCAATACCAATACGCTGTCTCTGTCCACCAGAAAATTCAAATGGATAACGGCGAATGTGGTCTGGCTTAAGACCAACTGTCTGAATCAGCTCCTGAACAATAGCCTTACGTTCTGCAGGAGTACCCATTTTGTGAATAACCATTGGCTCTTCAATAATTTCACCAACAGTCATGCGTGGGTTCAAAGATGCATAAGGGTCCTGGAAAATCATCTGCATACGTTTGCGGTATGGACCCATCTGCTTGTTGTTATATTTTGTAATATCAACACCGTCAAAAATAATTTTTCCTGCAGTTGAATCGTGAATCTTTAAGATTGTGCGTCCCATAGAAGATTTACCACAACCAGATTCACCAACAATACCTAAAGTTTCACCGCGGGCAAGAGTGAAAGTAACATTTTCAACCGCATGAACCTGCTTTCCGTTAGCAGCATCAAAGTATTTTGTTAATCCCTGAACTTCAAGAATTGGCTTTGTTTCGTTACTCATGGTCGCCCTCCTGTGCAGCAATAACTTCTTCATATTTATCCTGACAATGCAACCAGCACTTACATTTGTGTGTTGCACTAAACTCTGTATTTACTGGTCCGTACTTTGTACAAATCTCCATTGCTTCAGAACAACGTGGTGCAAATGGACATTCTTTACCAAGCTTAATCAAATCTGGTGGAGTACCAGGGATTGGTTTAAGTGGTTCTTTATTATCAACATTTGAGTTTGCAATACTGTTCAACAAACCTTTTGTATATGGATGCTTTGCATGGTAGAAGATTTCATCAACTGTACCTTCTTCCATAATATTTCCACCGTACATAATGCTGATGCGGTCACAAAGACTGGCAACTACACCTAAATCGTGGGTAATAAGAATTACACCAGTGTTCATTTTCTTTGTAAGATCCTTAATCAAATCAAGAATCTGAGCCTGAACAGTTACGTCCAAAGCAGTAGTTGGTTCATCACAAATCAACAATTTTGGATTACAAGCTAAAGCAATGGCAATAATAATTCGCTGACGCATACCACCAGAAAATTCAAATGGATACTGCTTAAGTCGGCTTTCTGGAGCTGGAATACCTACCATCTTCATAAGCTCAACAGCACGTTCTCTGGCTTCTTTTTTAGTACACTTTGTATGGTACAAAATACCTTCGCACATCTGCTTTTCGATAGTTACAATTGGGTTTAAGTAACTCATAGGATCCTGGAAAATCATAGAAATTTCATTTCCGCGGATATCCTGAAGCATTTTTTCGTATTCTTTCTTAGATTTTTTATCTGTATAATGATTTGGACTTAAATCTTTTCCGTCAAAAGTAATGGAACCAGAAGTTACCTTTCCGTTTCCAGCAAGTAATCCCATTAAAGAAAGCATTCCCTGGGATTTTCCTGAACCAGATTCACCAACAATTCCAAGAACCTCTCCAGCATCAACATGATAATCAACGCCACGAACAGCCTTTACAATTCCCTGGTCAGTTTTAAATTCTGTAGTTAATCCTTTTATTTCTAATAATGACATTATATTCTCCTTCAATGCGGTCAAGCTAAAAATTGCTTTCGCAATTTTTTTAACGCTTCCCGATTTAACACCGGCCGCCAGCGGCCTTACACATCTTACACAAGTTATCTCTTACGTTTAGGATCCAATGCTCTTTCCAAACCTTCACCAACAAAGTTGAAGGAAATGATTGTCAAACAGATTGCTACCAGTGGATAAACAGTCTGCATTGGATAAACCTGAATAAGTTCGCGAGCTGCTTCACACAAAGTACCCCAGCTG
>JAZLKI010000032.1:0-10832 GCA_045597485.1 Treponema sp. | reverse complement strand
TTTTGTATTCAACTTAGTATTCTGTGCTACAGCTGCTACAATCGTTTCTGGTGCAATGGCAGAAAGAACAAAGTTCAGTGCTTATTGTATTTATTCAGGAATTATTTCTGCAGTAGTTTATCCAATCGAAGCTGGTTGGGTTTGGAACGGTCAGGGTTGGTTGGCTCAGATGGGCTTTATTGACTTTGCTGGTTCTGCTGCAATCCACTCAGTTGGTGGTGTAGCTGCTCTTATTGGTGCAATGTTCCTTGGTCCACGTATTGGTAAGTATGAATATGACAAGGACGGAAAGGTTAAGAAAGTAAACGCTATTCCTGGTCACTCTTTGACACTTGGTGCTCTTGGTACATTCATCCTTTGGTTCGGATGGTACGGATTCAACGGTGCTGCTTGTGTACAGTTGGAAGGAATTGGTGGTTTGGCTGCCGTATTTACAACAACAACAATTGCTCCAGCAGTTGCTTGTGTTACAACAATGATTTTTACTTGGGTAAAGAACGGTAAACCTGATGTTTCAATGACATTGAACGCTTCTTTGGCAGGTTTGGTTGCAATTACAGCTCCTTGTGCTTGCTGTGATGCTTTAGGTGCTACAATCATTGGTATTGTTGCAGGTATCTTAGTAGTAGTTGTTGTAGAATTTATCGATCTTAAGTTGCACATTGATGACCCAGTTGGTGCTGTTGCTGTTCACTTGGCAAACGGTGTTTGGGGTACAATCGCTTGTGGTTTGTTCAGTGTAGATACAGGTTTGTTCTACGGACACGGATTCCGTCAGCTTGGTGTACAGTGTCTTGGTGAAGTAGCAATTGTTGCTTGGACAACAGTTTGTATGATTATCACATTCACATTGTTTAAGAAGTTCCACGGTCTCCGCGCTTCTAAAGAAGAAGAAATTGTTGGTCTTGATAAGCTTGAACACGGTATTGATTCTTCTTATGCAGACTTCATGGTTGCTCCACAGGTAATGACAGAAGGCGCTCCAGCTGCTGCAGCTTCTCCTGCTGTTCCAGTAGAAAAAGCAGTTCCAGTTGCTAAGGCTTCTTCTAGACCAGATGCTAAGTTCCATATGGTTACAATCATCACTCGCCAGAGTAAATTCGATGATTTGAAAGCTGCAATGAACGATATCAACGTTACAGGTATGACTGTAACAAACGTTCTTGGTTGTGGTGTTCAGCATGGTAGCACAGGTAAGTATCGTGGTGCTGATATCAACATGACACTTCTTCCAAAAATCAAGGTTGATATTGTAGTAAGTGAAGTTCCAGTAGATTTAGTAGTTACAGCTGCTAAGGAAGTTCTTTACACAGGAAACATTGGTGATGGTAAGATCTTCGTTTACGACGTAGAAAACGTTGTAAAAGTAAGAACTGGTGAAGAAGGTTACGATGCTTTGCAGGATTAGTTCTGACTTCCTGAAATAGCAGAATTGGTAAAATAGAGGGCAAGACCGTCAGAGGAATCTGACGGTCTTGCTTTTTAACAAGAGTATATTTTATACTTAAAGGACAATTCTTTTCAGAAGGTAAAATATGAAAAATAAAATTATAGGTCTAATTGCAGTTTTACTTGCTCTTACAACAATTTCTTGTTCAACATTGAAAGAGATAGGTTATGTGCCTGAAGTTAAAATGCAGTCGGTTGTGCTTAAAAGTCTTGATTTTGAAGGGATTACTTTCAGCTGTGATTATTCGATAAGCAATCCATATCCTCTTTCTTTTTCTGTTGATAAGATTGCAGCCTCGGTTATTTGTTCAGACGTTACTTATGTAAATCTTTCTTCTGATAAGGGAGTGAACGTAGCGGCTAGGGGTTCAAAGAAAAATACATTCAATTTTAAGATTCCCTATGAAACAATCCTTAAACTGGCAAAAACTTCAGAAGGAAAAGAATCGCTTCCATTTAAGATTAAAGGTGCCGCTTATTTAGATTTAAGTGCTATTCCTTTGGCAGAAAACCAGACTCTTGAACTTCCATTTAATGTTGCTTTTGAAGTGCCAGTGTTTAAGCCAAGTTTTTCGGTTTCGAATCCTAAACTTGTTATGCCAACAGTTGCAGAACTTACTAATATGTTAAAAGATGGTGGAATGGCCATTACAACTGCTGCAAAAGTTGCTACTCAGATTCTGTCTGGTAAATCTGTAACAGAAGCTTTATTTGAAGGTGTAGATTTGAACTTTAAATTTACATTTGATTTGAATGTTGCTAACAAGGGAAGTGCTGCCTGGCAATGTTCCTTGGACAAGTGTGCAATTAAATCTTCAGCAAATGACTTAATTGATCTTTCGCTGCCAGATAAGAAAATTACAGCCGAAAGTAATACAATCCCTGTTACTGCAACACTTAACACTTTGAACGCCGGTAAATTTATTGTTCAGCTTTTGAATAAGAATGGTAAAAATCCTGTGTTTACTGTAGAAAGCAAGATTGCATTCCCAGATTTAAAATATGCAAAGGATATTCCATTAACATATACTACAGAAATTCCTTTGGGGAAATAAAAGGTAGGTCTAATCACTGTCCAAATCTTTTTATTGACTTAACTATACAAAAATACTACTATAGCCTAGTAACGGTTATAGTAGGTGTTATTTTAGATTCCCAATATTGTGATTATGTATTAACTGAATCTTTCTGATTCTTTTACCGACTATACGAGTCTTACCGCACGTCTTCAGAATTGGGACTGAAGGACTAAGGCACAGTAGTGCCTTTATTCCAATTTTAGGAGACGTGTATGGCTTTATCCTATCGTCCATCTCGTGATGCACTATTAAATCCTTGTGCAGATCCAACTTTCAAAATTATTTTTACTGATGATTCTGATGAATCTCGCGGCGCTTTGACCTGTTTTCTTTCCGACATTCTGGAAAAACAGGTTACTGATGTAGTTCTTCAACCAAATGAGCTTTCAGGCGAAGCTCTGGATGACAAGCAGTCTGAATTCGACATTAACTGTAAAATCGACGGCAAGGCTGTTAATATTGAAATGCAGGGACGTAATGAAAACGCCTGCTATGGTAAGCGTGCCGAATATCATGTTGCACACTTATTGAATCATTATACTCCCCGGGGAAAAGGCTGGCAGGATATACCTCAAGTTTTTCAAATATCCGTATTAAATTTTATTTTTGATGAAAATGAAGAGAATTGCATCAACTGGTACAACATGAAAAATGCCGGCGGACGACAGATTGAAAACCTGCTGAACATCATCTTCATTGAATTGCCTAAAATAAAACACCTACCGGATGATGTTTCAAAATTGACGAAAACCCAGATGTGGGGTAAATTCTTTCTGTATGCGTCTAATAAAGACAAACAGAATTTTATAAAAGAGCTTTGCAGGCATAACAGGGGGATAAATATGGCAGTAACTGTACTTGAACACGTTAGTCAGGATGAAATGAACTGGTATCATGAAAGCCGCTACTGGATGCATGTTTCAGATATGAAAACAGCCGAACGTCATGCTGTAGAAACCGGTATGGCTAAAGGTATGGAGCAAGGTATTAAGCAAGGTTTGCAACAAGGTATTGAACAAGGTTTAGAACAAGGTTTGCAACAAGGATTAGAACAAGGACTTTCTGAAGGTATTGCTCAGACAAATCTTGATAATGCAAAAAAGATGATGGAATTGAATGTAGATTTTGAAACAATTTATAAAGTCACAGGAATAACAAAAGAAGAACTTTGTTAAATAGAAAAGGACAGTCACTTCACATATGACTGTCCTTTTTGCAGTATGAATAACTTTATTTATTCGATTGTAACTGAAGTAGTATTTCCTATAAAACTTCTAGTTGTATCATATCCATACCATTCGTAATAATACTTAATTCCGTTAATTATTATTTCATAGAATGGATACACGTATGCGAATTTATATTCACCAGCAGACAAATCGCTGAATAGATCATTAAAATCTATAACTTTAGTTTCTGTAGTAAGTACAACCGAAGACACGTTTGTATTTTCTAATGTAAAACCAAAGTATGGAGTGTATCCTGATATTCTTGGTGTAACCTCGAGATTACCTGTTACTGTTAAGACGTTGCCTGCTAATTCATATGTAGGAATAGGACGCTTAAGTGAAATTAATCCCAATCCTTCTTTTGCAACAAATTCTTTGTTATTCGCAATAGGTCTTTCTTCTAGTTTATTCCAATTATCATATTCATCAATAAAAACAAGTTTATATTTGTATGTACTATTTACATTTACAAATGGATCAGTATAAGATAAAGTGTTTGGTGCATTGTTTTTTCCCCAACGAATCCAACCTGCTCGATAATAGTCTTCGTCATCGTCTTCACATCGAAGTATTTGTACTCTAGTAGAGGTTTCCGGAATAGAATCAATAGTAAAACTAATATAGTCAGGGGTAGAACCAGCTGGCGATTGTTTACATCCCATAAATCCAATAATAGCAAAACTAACTAATAGTAAGCCCATCAAAATTTTCTTCATAATCACTCCTATAACAACTTATTATTTTATCTATATATTTTACCCCCCCCCATAAACATTTGTCTAGTGTTTTTTTGATAGGCATAATCTTTTTTTACATTCTTGACAAACCACCTGCAAAATCGTTATTATATACAGTAACGACAAAGAGGTCGTAGATAATATTTTGTGCAAATGCACGAAGTACTGTCTACGACCTCTTTTTTTTGACCCTAAATCATGTATAAGGAGGTATTAGTATATGTGTGGTTTTGTCGGAGCTTTTGATCTTAACAGTGGTAGTATGCCAATCAATGAAGGCTTAAAGGAAGAATTACGCAATCAGGTACTCGAAATGTCTAAAAAGATTAGACATCGTGGTCCAGATTGGAGCGGGGTATATACTGGTAATAATGCCATCCTTAGTCATGAACGTCTTTCTATCGTAGACCCACTTTCGGGAAAACAGCCTTTGGTAAGTGATGATGGAAAAATCATTCTTGCTGCTAACGGTGAAATTTACAACCATAAAGATATTCGTAAAGAATTTGAAGGAAAATATGCATTTCAGACTGGTTCTGACTGTGAAGCAATTATTCCTTTGTATAAAAAATATCGTGAATCTGCCAACTTTGCAGAAATGATTGAAAAACTTAGCGGTATTTTTGCATTTGCACTTTATGATAGTGAAAATGATGTTTACCTTATCAGCCGTGATGAAATTGGTGTTATTCCTTTGTATCAGGGGTGGGATAAACAGGGCCGTTACTATGTTGGTTCAGAATTGAAGGCTTTGGAAGGTGAATGCCAGACAATTGAAGAATTCCCTAACGGTCACTATTTCTATTCTAAAGATGAAAAACCTGTTCGCTGGTATAAACGTGATTGGGAAATTTTTGATGCAGTTAAATCTGCTCCAAAAGCAACTGACGAAAAAGGTGATATTATTAATCCTGCTGTTATTGAAAAAGTTCGTAACGGTTTGGAAAGTGCAGTAAAAGCTCAGTTGATGTCGGACGTACCTTACGGTGTATTGCTTTCTGGTGGTTTGGATTCATCTGTTATTGCTGCAATTACTCAGAAATTCTCTAAAAAACGTGTTGAATCTGACTCAAAAGAAGCTGCATGGTGGCCTCAGTTGCACTCATTTGCAGTTGGTTTGGAAGGTTCACCAGACTTAATCGCTGCTCAGAAGGCTGCAGATTATATTGGAACAGTTCACCACGAAGTTCACTTTACAATTCAGGAAGCTTTGGATGCTCTCCCAGATGTAATTTACCACATTGAAACTTATGATATTACAACAGTTCGTGCTTCAACACCTATGTATCTTCTTGCCCGCGTTATTAAATCTATGGGTATTAAGATGGTTTTGAGTGGCGAAGGTTCAGACGAATTGTTTGGTGGATACTTGTATTTCCACAAGGCACCAAACGCTCAGGAATTCCACGAAGAATTGGTTCGTAAAATGAGCAAGCTCCACCTTTATGACTGTCTCCGCGCTAACAAATCTTTGATGGCTTGGGGTGTTGAAGGTCGTGTTCCTTTCCTTGATAAAGATTTTATTGACGTAGCAATGGGCTTAAACCCAACTGATAAAATGAACATTATTAACGAAAATCCTACAGTTGGTGGTTTCGACAAGCTCAACCACCAGAGAATGGAAAAATGGATTTTGCGTAAGGCATTTGAAGACATTCTTCCAGAATCAATCTGCTGGAGACAGAAGGAACAGTTCTCTGACGGTGTAGGTTACAACTGGATTGATACATTAAAGAAAATGACAGAAGAAAAAGTAAGCGATGCAGAATTTGCCCGCCGCGAAAACCGCTTCCCAGTAAACCCTCCAAAAACAAAAGAGGAATACTACTACCGCGAAATCTACAGCCGCTTGTTCCCAAGTGATTCAGCAGCAAAAGTAGTTCCACACGAAGCAGGTGTAGCTTGTTCTACAGCAAAGGCTTTGGAATGGGATGCAGCATGGAAAAACATGGATGAACCTTCTGGTAGAGCTATTAGCGGTGTACATGATCAAGCTTATAAGAACTAGTAAGATTGTGCGAGTTTGCTTGCAAACTCGGTAAGCACGCTTGCATGCGACCAATCGCCGGTGTCCACAATGATGCTTACAAAGGGTAAGGGCTAGTTTTGCGAAGCAAACTCGGTAGTGAGGGGCTTGGAAAAGCCTTCAGATAACCTTCATCTGTTTCAATTCGTCACTATATGCGCATTTTAAGACCATTTTACATAGTTTTCAAGGAATAAAACTTCAGTTAACTTCGGAGAAATGTAGTTTTTGCTTAAAATTTTTGCTTAAAACTTGAGGCTGTCGGGTTTTTAATCTAATTGTCAAAAATAGTGTTTTAACTCGCTTTTTAGGTTTAACCCGGAGGCCTCAGGAAAATTTTAAGCAGATCTTTCATACTTTCTAACTAATAAACTTCTGATATGACAACATAACATTCCTCTGCTGTACCTGTGCATAGTGTAGAGTAGTATCAATTTTAGAATGGCCTAGTAATAATTGAACTTGTTCAATAGACATTCCTTTATCAATGGCTTTTTTTGCCATTAATTTTTTTGTATGATCTTGAAGAGACGAATAAGGCCGGGTTATCGACGGTGCGTTTTCGTAAATATTTCTCTATGCTGATTCCAGATGAGATTAATATGATGAAAAAACTAAGTAGTGAAACTATATCTCCTAAAAAACAGATTGGAGATGATTTAAACTACAACTTGGTTTATAATTATGATGAAAACTATGCCCATCGTCTAAAAAATGTTGGTAATCGTTACTATAAGTATGATTCTAACGGAAATATTATTTGTGAAAAGGATGGAAGTTTTGAAGAAGAAACAGTTGAATATGGACATTTAATAAATCAGGAATCTGAAGATGTATATTCAACAGATTATGGCTGGGGTCTGAACAAAGAAGCTGACGCAGCAGATAAAAAGACTTCATATCAACGAAACTATACTTGGAACGAAAAAAATCAGCTTATTTCTTCAGTTGATTCAAGATATAGTACATCATATGTCTACGGTCAGGATGGACAGCGTAGTAACAAGTATACCGATTCTAGTGAAACAGTATACTTTAATAAAATGTGGACTTTACATTCTGATAATGGAAATTCCAGATATGGAGGTCAGTATGCAAAAAACATATATCTTGGTGATACAAGAATTGTAACAAAATTAAATTCTGGTGATTCACCAAGTTATCAGGAGGAGTATTACAAACAGTATTTCTACCATAGTGACCACTTAGGTTCTGCATCACTAATAAGCGATTATAAAGGTGATGAATATCAGAGAATTGAGTATACACCATATGGAGAAACCTGGGTTGAAAAAACATCAAATACAGGAACAGAGTATCTTCCATACAAGTTCACTGGCAAAGAAATAGATGAAGAAACCGGTCTCTATTATTATGGAGCCCGCTATCTTGATCCAAAATATAGTTTGTGGATAAGTACGGACCCAGCATTGGGTGAATATGTACCAGCAGCAGGAAAGGCAACTGCAAAAGATTCAGGCAGTTTGCCAGGTATGGGTGGGTTTTTTAACCACATCAATTTTAATTTGTACCATTATGCAGGTAACAACCCGGTGAAGTATACGGATCCGGATGGAAGGAAACTATATGTATGTGGTTCAAAACAATATATGGCTGCAGTTCAAAGGGAACTTTCGAATTTGTGTTCTGGAGCAATATTGAATTTTGACACAGGAGAAGTTACTTTATCGCCACACGCTAAAACTTTAAATCCAAACGGGTATGATTTGCTGTCATCTTTAATTGATTCTCCGAAAACAAATACAATTTGGCTAGGAAACAGTAGAATGAGAGATGAAAATGGCAATATTAATGGAAATAGTGCGTATCCATATGATACACGACTGATTTTAACTAATGGCAAATTCGATGCAGATTATAATATTGTGAATAATAACTATGGACCTATGAATTCTGTAATCAATTTTGATCCAGATAGTTGGCAAGGTGGAGAGGATGATAACGGTTCAACAATCAGACCTCCATTTATAGGCCTTTCACATGAAAGTGGTCACAGTGAAGCGATTAACAATGGCACACAGACATATGAAAGATATCAGTATATTCTCGGCACTACTCCAAATCGAGAAAAAAATTCATTAAAACGTGAAAATGAAATACGAGCAGAAAATAAGTTAACGCCAAGAAGTTATTACATACAGCCAATTCGAGGAGAAGAATAATGAAGATTGAAAGATTAAAAAAAAGTATGATTTTATTTTTTCTTATCTCGATTTCAATATTTGCAAATTGTAAAGAAAATACGGACATAATGAAGTTTTCTTTCGAACAAATTCAGAATTTATATTCGAAAGAAATGGAACAAAACGAATCAAGTAATTTATGTCCATTTTATATTAAGAAAAATTTTTTTATCAAAGTTGAAAATGAACTTAATGAATTGATTGCTGAATCTGATTTTTGCTCGGTACGGATTTGTGTAAATGTGGATAATGGCATATTAGAAGTTAATGCATTGTATGATTTAGAAAATGAAATTTACTTTAAGATGTGGAATTGTAATGAAGAGAAGAGTCAAACTAAAATTCAGAATGCGTCTGCAAGAAAAATACTAAGGAGTAAGCCCAAAGAATTAGTCCTAATAGATGATACTAAAATTCCAATTATAGATGGAACTTCTACATATATAATTAAAAAGATTGGCAAAGATACATATTATTATGCTTCTTATTACAAATCCAATGATACTAGTTATAAACCTCTTATTGATTTATTTAGAGAAGTATATAAAGAGGCATTGTGAAGATTGTGTTTTAATCGTAATCTGTTAGTCCTACAAATTGTGATTTGTAGGGATAAGGGTTAAAATGGAACTGAATCAGGCCGTTTTCGTTGAAAAAGGTCTGGTTTGAAATATAAATATTTAGGGAAGGAAAGCTGGTTTTCTGCAGAAGTGATGCTATTTTAGGTTAATACCCACATCAATTTTAATTTGTACCATTATGCAGGTAACAATCCGGTGAAGTATGTGGATCCGGATGGAAGGGAAAGCGTTTATTCTTACAAATATGGAGAGAGCATGTATGGCTTTTCTGCTGATTATTCAACTCTAGAAGGATCAATCAAATCATTATATGGAGTAATTCCTTTTATTGGGGGTTGGATTCCAGAAGGGATAAGTAATGCATTTGGTTTTAAAACAATAGACAAAAAAAATGCCTATTCACGAATAATGCAAATTACAAACCCGATTTTAGATAGTGCAGGAAATCTTGATTCTATAACTAAAGTTGCAAATATAACAGGATCTTTTGCTAAAGCTGCTAGCGTGATAGCCAAAGTCTCTGGAGTACTTAGTGATTTAGTAATTGCAGGGGATTTTATTTATCAACTATCAAAAAAAGAAGAAGTTTCAGTTAATAATTTAATTGAACGTTTGTTAGGAAGTTCTCTAGTTTCAAATTCTCATGAAAACGTGTCTGCTTTGTACTATTATGCAAAGACAAGAATGGATGAATTAATAAAGAATGGAAGTGTGTCGTACATTAGTGAATGGGATGGATTTGTAACACATTGCAATTACAAAACTGATGAAATAGAGCAGTTAAAAATTGAATTAAAAATGCTCAATAATCTATTAAAGGAGTAGGAGATATGACAAATATAATTTCATTTATTTTCGTTTCTTTTTTATATTTTATTGCTTTATTTCTTAGTGGTTATATCAGATTATATCGTATTGCGAAAGTAAAAATTAGAATTATTATCATAATACAGTCAATAATTTTTGTTATTGGAGAAGTCTTTATAGGTATATATATTTTTCATTAAAACAAAATAATTAATATGATAAAAAGAATTATATATATCAATAAACCTCCTCCAAATTGTGATTTGTAGGGATAAATTCCAGACTTAGATATTTAAGCCATCCGGAATTATCCATAGGAGAGAGGAGGATCCCAAAGTAGAGAATTAGATATTCTCGTAAAGTCTGATTCGTGTTTGTCACGAATAAAAGTGATATTACCTCTCATTTATAATTTTTGCGCCAGTTAAAAAAAATAAGCCCGGCGCTGCTCCTAAAAGACAATCCTGCGGAATACACCATAAAGGTGCATCCGATTGGATTGAAGTTTAGTTCCACGCCAGGCCATTCAATGATGTACTGGAAGTGACACCCAGAAATCAGAAACTCTGCTCTAAGTGGTTTTTAGTCATTTTTATTAATCCTCAAACCAGTTTTCTATCTGAAGATTAAAGTTATCTTTTATACTAGCAAAATCCTTAACATTTCTTGTTACTAATATTAAGTCATTTGCTATAGCGATTGAAGCAATCTGTGTATCTG
>JAZLKI010000031.1:0-4921 GCA_045597485.1 Treponema sp. | reverse complement strand
TGTAATAAATAATATTTTTTGCTAATATATATGCAATACAATAACATAGAGTTAGATTAAGTATAAATAATAAAATCTGTTTAATTGATTTAGATTTGTTGTTAAATGTAAAATACTTATTCAAAAAATAACTACAAATTCCACCTACAATATAATTGCAAACTGTAGAAAACCAGTAACTTAATCCTGCGAAATTATATAAAATAAACATTGTTCCAGAACCAACAATCGTATTTATTACACCTACAAGGAGAAATTTATATAATTTTATATCGAAAATTTGTTTGTAATTCATATTATAATTTTAAGCTTTTTACTATAAGCAGTAAAGTAGGTGGACAGTAATTTATAATTTTCTTAAATAAATAAGAATCTTTTCGGTTCTATAATGCACATTTACAAAATATTTGATATAATAAATATATGTTTATAGATGAATCTGACTTACAACAAATTTTAAACAAACAAAAAAAGGCTTCTGAAATAAAGCATTTCCCAATAGAAGCTCTTCTCTCATTGCTTGCATTTTTCTGTTCAGCATTAATGGCTCAAATTTTAACTCAAAGCATTTGGATAAAGGTATTTTTTTGGTTAGTTGTTTTTACTAATATTATTTATATAATTATCCTCTTTAGAAACTACTTCAAAGCCAAATATACTGATAAAGACTTTATTAATGAAATAAAACGAGCATCTGACATAAGAAAATTTTCACTTTTAGTGCTCCAAGATTCTTCAAACTTATATGCAGATAAATTTTTATTAAGATATGATAAACGTTGGAAATGTTATTTGCTACCTTATAGAACAACTCATGAAGAAGATGATGAATTATTCATTTTGGAATATGTTAATAATACTTTAAAATTACAAAATGTATTTTTGATGAATATTAAAACAGATGATATATCAAAATTTTCTGTATCTGACCAGATAACTAAATCTTATCACCATACTTTTTATAATATTAAGTTTGATGCGGGAAGCTCTTTTAATAAAGATTCACTTATTATAAATGGCGAAAAGTTCAAATGGTTTTCTATTGATGAAATGAAACGAAATAAAAATATTATGAAAAAAAATAGTGAGACTGTGAACTTTATTGCAAGGAATTTTTAAAACATTACTTTCAAAAAAAATATATTATCTTTGTCAAAAACACTAATTCTCTGCATATATTAATATGAGAGGAATTTAATGATAGGCGATTTGATTTCAAGTTTTGTTCAACCAGAAGATTTTATTTATGGCCCTTCTTGTAATGGTTGTGTTCGCCATTTAGCAGATTTTTATGGTTGTAAAGAACTAAATGATTTAGACAATGATGAATGTTTACCAATTATAGAATTGTCTAAAAATATTATCAGGAATTCTGTAAACGAAAATTATAAAATTATTTTTGATCTTACTAATATTGATGACATTAATAACATTTTGGCAAATAAAGGCCAATATGCTGATACCATTACTTCGAAAGAATTATTATTCATAAAAGAAAACTACACTATTCTTCAAAATAATGTTATATTTATAAAAGATGAAAAGGAGGTCGCTAAGCCATGGTAACATATTCAATTAAATTAAACGATAATGATTTTGTTTCTGTTAAACGTCGTAAGAATGAACTTAATTGCCACTGTTATATCAGAATTAATCGTAAAAATTATGATTTAGGTAGTGATTGGATTAATGCTGTTAAGCGTAATGCAGAGCGTCGCTTAGAAAAACCTCTTGAAGATGGTGGTAAGAAAACTTTCTTAATGCTTTCTGAGCCTCATAATTCATTGTTCTTAAAAAAAGAAGGAGGGAAGGTAACTCTTTCTTGTCATTCATATGATGGAGAACTTATTAAAGCTTTTAATGTAACTCAGCAGGAATTAGTTTTAACAAAAATTAACTCTACAACAGATGATATAGACAAATTACTGGGCTTTTCGAATCTTCACAATTCAATTCCCCTTGGTTTAGTCTAACAACTCTTAAACCCATCACCCTTAATAAACCGTTCCAAACTGTTCTGCCAGCTCGGAATTTTTATTTTAAGCGCCTTTGCTGTCTTTTCTTTGCTCAAAACTGAGTAGGCTGGGCGTTCAACTTTTGCACCGAATTCTTCGGTTGTGCATGGGTTTATTGTGCAGTCGCTTGTTATGCGGCCGTATTTTTTGCCCAGTTTGTAAATTTCTTTTGTGAATTCGTACCAGGTGGTTTCGCCTTCGTTTGTAAAGTGGTATATACCGTAAGATGGGGCGCTGTTTTTGCCAAAGAACGATTTTGCTTTGTCGCTTACTTTAATAAGTTTTACAATCAGTTCTGCTAAGTCTAATGCGCAGGTAGGGCTGCCTTTCTGGTCGTTTACAACTTTTACTTCGTCGCGACTGTTCATGGCGGTTGTCATTGTATAAACAAAGTTTTTGCCGTTGTAGCCGTAAAGCCAGGCTGTGCGGATTATATAATATGTATTCATTTCTTTTTGAATATATTCTTCGCCTAAAGCCTTTGTTTTTCCGTAAACTCCAAGTGGCTCTTTTGTGTCTGTTTCAAGATATGGTGCTGTTCCTTTACCATTGAATACGTAATCTGTAGAAATGTGAATTAATTTTGCACCAATTTTACGTGCTACTCGGGCCAGGTTCATAGCTCCTGTTGCATTTAATTTTTCTGCAAGCTCTGGTTCTTCTTCTGCCTTGTCTACATTTGTGTATGCACAGCAGTTAATAATCCAGTTTACTTTACGGTCTTCGTATTTTAGTTGGGAAGGGAAGTAAGATGATGTACTAACAGAATTTTCAAATTGTTCTAATGCCTCTATGTTAGTAATATCAACTTCGCGGTCTGTTCCTACCCATGGAAGTTTATTTTCTTCCAAAACTTTAGAAACTTCTGTTCCAAGCATTCCCTTACAACCAACTAACCAGATCATATTTGCTCCAATTTTTTTATAATTTTGTAAATACAAAGTTACAGAATGTTTTAATTCTGTTAATAAATGATGTTCTAATTCTTTCTGTTAAGAATGGAATATGTGGTGCATTTACACCTCCAATTCCGTAAACATACCATTTATCGTCAATGTGTACACAATAGATATAAACTTTTAATTTGCCTTTTGGTACACAGGTAATTCCTTCGTATTTAAGTGTATTTGTATTTAATGCTGAATAAAAAAGACTGTTTTCTGTCTGTTCGCAGTAAATATCTTCACTTACTATTCCAAATGGTTCCATCTCTAAATCTGCAGAAATATAGCTCTTATTTTCTTCTGTACGACTTTTCTTAATTGTTGCAGAAGAGTACAAATCAAAATAACGTTCGTGGCGTTCAGACCAGTAAGGAATGCCGGCATAATCGCTGATATTGTTCAAAATCTCTGCCATTTTCTGTGGCAAATCTTCGTTACCTTCGTAATCTTTTATTTGAATAATTTCTGCAAGATATTTTGGGTTAAAATCTTTTACTTCTTTTACAATTTTTTCGCAAACTGCATCGGTACTGCCGTTAAGGCACATGTTTTTCTGGTAATCGATATTTTTAATTACAACTTCGCCGTTGCTAAGTCTTTCGAATTCTAAGTTTGTTAATTTTGAATTAAATGGGTGTGCAAAAAGATTTGTAACTCCAGTTAATAATAAAGATAAAAGGATAATTTTGTTTAGCTTCATAAGTTTTTACCTCCTAATATTATAGTAAATAACAACAAATAAGTCGATTGGTTTCAAAAAAAGTGGTATAATATCTATATGATTTCTAGAAAAATTAAAGCTATTGTTGAAAGTCCATCAAACGGTGTTATCCGCAAGATGTTTGAAGAAGGTGCACTGCTTAAACAGAAGTTTGGTGCAGATAAAGTATATGATTTTAGTATTGGTAACCCAGATTTAGACCCACCTCAGAAGGTTGTAGATGCGGTTCTTGAAGTTGCAAATGATAAAACTCATCTTCGTCATGGTTATATGCCAAATGCCGGTTATCCAGAAACTCGTGCGGCTATGGCTGCAAAAACTGCAAAAGAGCAGGGCGTTCCTGTTGACGGTTCTTGTGTTGTAATGGAAGTTGGTGCTGGTGGAGCATTAAATGTTATTTTCAAAACATTGATTAACGAAGGGGATGAAGTTGTAATTCCTTGTCCTTTCTTTGCTGAATATACTCACTATGTTCATAACTATGGTGGTGAAGTTGTTCCTGTTAAAACTGCAGAAGATTTTAGCCTTGATGTAAACAATATTAAAGCTGCATTAAACGAAAAAACCTGTGCTGTTTTAATTAATTCGCCTAATAATCCTACTGGAAAAATTTATTCTGAACAGGAAATTATTGACCTTGTAAAGGTTCTTAAAGAATTTGGCGAAAAAACTGGTCGTTATCCATATCTTATTTGTGATGAACCTTACCGTGCTATTACTTACGATAACAAAAAGGTTGCTTCTGCATTTGATAAATATGATTACACTGTAATTGCTACTTCGTTTGCAAAAAACTTAAGCTTGCCTGGCGAACGTGTGGGTTATGTTTGTGTAAACCCTGCTTGTCCTGAAAAAAATGACTTTATTGCTGCTGCAATTTTCTGTACCCGTGTTTTAGGATTTGTAAATTCTCCTGCATTCTTCCAAAAAGTTATTGCTAAATCTTGGGATGCTGAATGCGACTTTAGTACTTACGAAAAACGTGCTAAAGAAATTAGCGAAGTTATGGATTATGCCGGCCTTAAGTACGTAAAACCTGAAGGGGCATTCTACCTTTGGGTAAAAGTTCCTGAAAAATTTGGGGAAGATGATATGGCTTTTGTAAATCATCTTAAAAAATATAATATTCTTTGTGCTCCAGGAAGCGGTTTTGCTGGTAAAGGCTGGTTCCGCATTGCATATTGCTGTGCAGAATCAACTATCTTAAACAGTAAAGAAGCTTTCAAAAAAGCTGTAGAGGA
>JAZLKI010000030.1:0-5278 GCA_045597485.1 Treponema sp. | reverse complement strand
AATTTCCCTGCAAAAAAATTCTCCTTGATAATTTCTCGTTCAAATGTACCGGTTAGTGCTAGCGCAATTGAAATTGGAAACAATATTTCTAAATGAAAAGATGGTTTCAAATAATCAATTGCCAAAAAACTTATCAGATTGAAACAAATTAAAAGACAGAAACCCAGAGTGAAGGATTTATACATTTCCAAAATCTGTCGTTCATCTGCTCCTTCCACATTTGTCTTTTTCTCGAATAGATAAAGACAAATTCCAGCAGCTACGATAACTGCAACCCAAATAACAAAAAACAAAACATTTTTCATATCATACTCCTTCCGTTTGTGTATATTTTGACTTTATCACACTTGTAGCAATATGTCAAATATACACGACAAAAAGTAAGAAGTATTTATACATTTCTGACAAAACTTACGTGCCCTTTTAAATCTGTAAATCCAAGTTTAGTATAGAACTTATACGCCGGAGCATTTTTATCAGTCTGCAAGAAGTACTGAACAATCCCGCGACTTTCCATAACAGGCTTCATCAATTCAAAAAATTTTGTTCCTAATCCCTGGCCCTGGCGATCAGACTGAATACACAATTCATCAATATAATATTCAGTACCATTACACCAGTGTTTTATGTGACCCAAAGAAATTCCAACCAACTCCTCGCCATCATACAAACCAAGATTCAAAGGATTTTGGCCCATCATTACATCTTTCAAATATTCATTCAGCTGATTTTCGTCGCTCCAGTCATCATTCCAAGGCTCTTTTGTAAAAACCGAGACGAATAATTTTTTTACAGCATCAAAATTAGCATCTGTAAGTTCTTTTATTGTAATCATATTTTCGTAGTTTCCACTTTCAAATCTGCTGGCGTATTTTTTACCGCAATCTGAAAGTCATCTTCGTAAATTATTTCGCCAGGTACATCATCACATTCAGATTTAAAAAGCTGAAGTCCATATTTTGCGGTCATTTCCCGGTAAAAAGTCATCTGATCGTAAATAGAATTTCCTTCTGGTGTATTTTTGAACCAGGTTGTAGCTTTATCTGGATTTCCCTGCTCATAAAAAGGAGGAACCGTCAGCAACTCTTCAAAATATTCACGATTTTTCCAATATTCTGTAGTTTCTGCTTCATTTAAAACCTTTGCGTCTACTAGTTTTCCAATAGCGGTAAAAATACCCCGAGGCTGTTGTGTAATGTAAGCAATATCTGCTGTATGAACTCTGTAATACTTTGCCATTTTTTTTCCGTTTTATTTTATCACAAGAAAAAAAGCACTGCATTAAAGTTATGATTTATTTCAAAAGCATCAAGAATTGTTATTACTCCATTCAACGAAGTAAAATTTCTTCATAATGAGTGACTGCTCGCCGTGGACGTGCCGTTGCAAATATTACTTTTACATCCATATTAATGTAAAATCTTAAATTCCTTTTACACCCTTACATTTAGCAACAGTATCAATAGATCCATCTTCATTATACTTAAACTCGGCAACACAAACTGAACGATGGAACAAACTGCCACCAGGAAGTTCATCTGTATGATAGAACAAATATGAATGGCCTTTAAAATCGCAGATTCCTGGATGATTTGTAAAACAAGGTCCTTCTTCCATTAAAACGCCACCATACACCCAAGGCCCTGTTGGACCTGTAGAAGTTGAATAAGCAAAATGTTCATTACGATGTTCACCTTCTGCAAATGCAGCATAAACCATGTAATAAATTCCATTACGTTTATAAAACCATGGGCCTTCACCATAACTTGTACCTGTGTTATGACTTCCTTTAGAAAAAGATTCCACAGTCATTGGAATACGTTCAACTTTGCCACTGTAAGAAATCATATCTTCATTTAATTTTACATATCGAAGTTCTGGGTTTCCAAAGTACAAATAAGCTTGTCCATCATCATCTATAAAAACAGTTGGATCAATATCATTCCAGTCTTCTGCCCCTTCTTCTACAAGAGGATGTCCTAAATCTTTAAAAGGACCTTCTGGTTTGTCTGCAACTCCTACCGCAATACAAACCCCACCATTACGTTTATGTACAGGACAGTACAAATAAAACTTTCCATTTCGTTCAATACACTGAGGAGCCCATGCACGGTCTTCAGCCCATTCAATATCTTTAATATCAAAAACTTTACCGTGATCAGTCCAATGAACCATATCTTTTGTAGAATACAAACGCCAGTCATTCATTGTATAAAAGTCATTTATAAGTTCATTTTCATCGTGAGTTGTGTATAAATACAAAGTGTCACCATAAACCATAGGTGCAGGATCAGCAGTATAAATATCTTTAATTATAGGATTTGTACCAAAATTTTCTTCCATAATATTCTCCAGAAACATTTTTAATATTTTTATAGATAATAATTATATCATAAATTAATGCTATATTATATAAAAATAGTTGCTATGCAAAAAAAGTTCTTTTAATTATAATTTTCAAAAATTAGGATTAAGGTGTAATAAATGACAATTTTAGAAACAATACTTCCTGTATTTATAATGATTGCATTAGGTAAATTTCTAAGTGCAAAAAAACTTCTTAATGAAACAGGTATTTCCTGCATAAAAAGTCTTAGTGTAAACGTTTTTTTACCAGTTCTTGCATTTGATACACTTATTCACGGAAATTTTTCAAAAGATAATCTTATTCTAATTTTAATTGAACTTGCAGTATTATTTGCAGCTTTCGGAATAGGTTTTCTATTTAAAAGATTTTTTGATAAAGATCTTAACGGCTATGTTCCTTATGCAATGACAACTTACGAAGGTGGTCTTTTCGGATGGTCATTAATTGCAATTTTAGTAGGAAGCCGTAATCTTGATACTATTGTTTGTATGGATATTTTCAGTGGAATTTTCTGTTTTACAGTTATGTCTACAGGTTTAAAATTTCTTGCAGGTCAAAAGATGAGCCGGCGCGAAATTACAATTTCAATTGTTACAAACCCTTTGATTATTTTCGTAGTTCTTGGTTTTATTGGCGCCGGCTTCAAACTTGGTGCAAAAATCGACAATTCGGCATATTCAGTACTATATACAAAAATTACAAATTTCTTTATACAGCCACTTTCCCCAATGATTTTGATTTGTATTGGATCAAGTCTTGTTTTCGACTGGAAAACTTTATCTAAAGGTCTTAAATTAGCAGCTTTCCGTTATGTTCTTCAAATAATTCTTTGTGCACTTGTTCTTTTTATTATTGCAAAAACTATTGGCCTTTCACCTGTACTTAAAGTTTCACTTCTTATGTATTTCTTCTGTCCTACTTCATTCCTTTTGAATATGTATGCCAACGACAGAAAAGCACTTGAATTTACATCAGGCTTCTTAAGTCTTCAAATTTTAATTTCACTAATTATCTTCAGCATTATTAGTGTTTATGCATCATCTTTATTATAAAAAGATTTTCAATACGAGGTTTTATATATGAGCAGTATTTTAATAAAAGACACAACTAAAGAAGAAAGAGCCAGAATTGTTGCTGAATCACTTGGTGATGAATATTCAACAGGCTGTGGTTTTGAATCTACAGGAATAGATTACCAGCTTTATATTGATGGAATAAAAGAATTACGCGACTTAAATATGGAAGCAAACTGCGGTTTTGAAGTTGCTCATCCACAAGAAAAAGATTCCGGATTCAGCTGCAGTACATTCTAATTTATTTTTCAGGTTGATTTATATGCTCGATTATAAGAAAAAACTCATTAAAATATTTGTACCCATTATGCTCAGCAATTTAATTTCTCAAATTCAAATGCTGATTGACCGTATTTTCCTTGGTCGCATGGATATTTTATATATGAGTGCAGTAGGAAATGCTACAGCTCCAGTATGGACAAGTCTTTCTTTTGTTTTTTCACTTTCAATGGGAGCTTCTATACTCATAAGCCAATCTGTTGGTGCTAATGACAATAACAAAACTAAAGAATACGCTGCATCATTAATTAAATTCCACAATATTATTCCTTTTCTTTTATTTTTATTCTGGACTTTTTGCAGTCCCCTTGTTTTTAAGATTATGGGAACTTCAGATACAGTATTAAAACTTTGTGTTACATATACAAGATTGTATGCTCCAATCTTTATTATTACTGGACTTGGTGCATCTTATACTGTAATTTTCCAAACTTCTAACTATACAAAACCCCTAGTTGCCTACGGAGTAATTCGTTCTCTTGTAAACATAATTTTAGACTACGTACTTATTTTTGGTAAATTCGGCTTTCCAAGAATGGAAATTGCAGGGGCTGCGTTAGGAACAACTATTGCAGAATACGTTGGACTTTTATATATGCTTTATGTTGCTGTATCAAAGAAAAAACTGTTTTTCACAAATCCAGATTTAAAACAGATTCTTCACGCAAAGTTCCTGCCATATTTTAAATCTGTAAAATTAGGCGTAAATTCTGCCTGCGAAGATTTATTGTGGAATCTTGGTAATTTAAGCATTATTCGTATTCTAAATACAATCAGTGAAACAGCCGCTGGTATTTATTCGATGGTTTTTACGGTAGAAATTATTGCTGTAGTTATTATTGGTTCAATAGGAAATGGAACATTAACTCTTACAGGCGAAGCAACTGGTGCAAAAAATCTAAAACTCTATCGTGCTATCGTTAAAACTGCTATTAAATGGTCGTTTATTATTTCAGCAATTGCTCTTACCGTTATTTCAATATTCCCTCGTATTACACTTAGTTTATTTACAACAGATAAAGAAATTATAGAACAGTCTGTAACATTTATTATTCTTGTAGCTGTAAATCTTTTTGGAAAATCTTCAAATATAATTATGGGTAGCGGAATCAGAGGATTTGGAGACACCCGCTGGATGCTTTTAACTCAGATTTTTGGAACTGTAGAAGTTGTAGCTCTTGCTGCTCTATGTGTATTTGTTTTCAAACTTGGAATTCTCGGTGTATTTATTGCAGTACTTTTTGATGAAGCATTCCGTGGTGTAATCAACTCTGTTCGTTTCCTGAAGATAAGATTCTAAAATCAAATATATACAATTAATTTTCCCTTATTGCGCAAGACTTTACTAAGTAATATAATTATTTAAACTTATTAACAATAATTATACGAGGTTAAAAATGACTGCTTATTTAGCTGGGGTTTGTTCATCTGCCCTGTCATTTATTTTCATTGTTTTTGCAATCGGTGCTCTTGGATACCTTGTTGGTGGTATTAAAGTAAAGGGAATCGAATTGGGAACTGCAGGTGTTCTTCTTGTAGCTCTTCTTTATGGTGTTTT
>JAZLKI010000029.1:0-15150 GCA_045597485.1 Treponema sp. | reverse complement strand
AAAGAAAGAGAAATCTTCGCGCTACTGGTTATGTAGCAGAAGCAGATGCAAAGAAAATCAGAAAGCAGATGCTTCCATACGGTTAATAGGAGTAAGAAATGTCAAGAGCAATAGACGGAACAAAAAGAAAGAATCGCCGTGCTAAGATTTTGAAACTTGCTAAAGGTTTCCGCGGTGACAGAAAATCAAACTTCAAACCAGCTAAAGATGCTGTATCAAAGGCACTTAATCACGCATACGTTGATCGCCATGACAAGAAAAGTGAATTCCGCAAATTGTGGATTGCTCGTATTAACGCAGCAGTTCGCGAAGAAGGACTTACATATTCTCAGTTCATCAATGGAATTAACAAAGCAGGTATTAAATTGAACCGCAAGGCTCTTTCTAATATGGCTATTGAAGATCCAACAGCTTTCAAAGCAGTTGTAGAAGCTGCTAAAAAAGCTCTTAAAGCATAAGGAAGCTGAACTATGATTTCACTCGATCAGGTTATTCTTCTTGAACAAAAGGTAGAAAGTGCTGTTGCAAAAATCCAACAGCTGCAGGCTGAAAACGATGCTCTTCGCAATAAGTGTGAACAGCTCACAAATGCGTTATCAGCTAAGTCGGAGCAACTTACTACTTTTGAATCAGATCAGAACCAGATCGAGTCTGGAATCAAAAAGGCACTTGATCGTCTTAATGCCATTGAAAATTCTGTCCTCAGAAATACTACAATGGCTGCAAACGTTCAAGCTGCTACTATCCCTACCCCAAAAACACAGCCTGTACAAACACAACCAGTACAGACAATCCAGCCTAAAGTAGAACCAGAACAATCTTTTGAACCTCAGATTTCTTTTGATGAAGAACCTGAAGAAACAAAAGTTGTACCAGAAGAAACATTTACAAACTCAATTACTGAAGATTTTGCACCAAGTTTCGATACAATGGAACCTACTGATAATTTCAATGACGAACCAGAGGAAGAAGACAGCCAGGACGGCTTAGGATTCGATATTTTCTAATGGGAAAAATGAAAATTGAAATGCTTGGAACTTCCTTTACAATCCAGGCAAACGAAGATAATGAATATCTCGAAAAATTATTAGGCTATTATAAAAGAATCACAGATGATGTAAACAAAATCGATTCAATTAGAAATCCTTTACAAGTTGCAATACTTTCTGGAATTATGATTTGTGATGAATTATATAAAGAAAAACAGAATAAAGTTGCAATGGAAAATGGAGAATATGTTCCAGTTGTAAACGATATGGACACAATTGAAATTGAAAAACGTACATTAGATATGATTTCTAGAATCGATAAGGTACTATAATTGACAAAAGATTCTAAAACAATCTGGATTGATGCAGACTCTTGCCCTGCCCTTGTAAGGAATCATGCAGTAAAAATGGGCAACAAACTTAATTTTCAGGTTGTATTTGTTGCCAATAAAAATATCCCCTGCACAGAAAAAGACCCATTTAAAATGATAATCTGCAATGAAACAAAAGATGCTGCAGACAATTATATTTATGATAATTCAAAAGAAAAAGATTTGGTAATTACCCGTGACATTGTATTTGCAGACCGTCTTGTAACAAAAGGTATCTGTACAATTAATGACAGAGGAACTGTTTTTACTAAAGAAAACGTAAAGGGGCTTCTTTCTACAAGAGATTTCGACCTTCAGCTGGCAAACTGCGGTTTAGTAAAACACTACAATGAAGGTTACGATAAAAAAAAGTTCGCAATGTTTGCGAACTCTTTCGATAAAGTTATTCATCAATTATTAAAATAACACAGATTACTCTTCTGGATCATCAGGAATGGCCATCTGAATAGAACAGATTCGGTCTCTTACCTGCATAAATGCAAGAACAACTTCTGGGTCGAACTGTGAACCTGCATTATTTTGAATTTCAGCAAATGCATCGTCAATTGTCCAGGCTTCCTTATAACAGCGTTTATGGCTCAATGCATCAAATACATCGGCAACAGCAACAATTCTAGCACTTAAAGGAATATTATTTCCACTTAAAGGTTCACAAAGAGGAACAGTTCCATTCTTTATAGAGAATTGATCAAGATTTATTTTTCCAGGATAACCTGTAGCTCCACCATCCCAACGATCATGATGATGCAAAGCAATTTCCTGAGATAACTGGTCAAGGTAAGACTCTGGTGGGTCAAATAATTGAGCACCAATACAAGTATGACCTTTCATAATATTTCTTTCTTCATCTGTAAAACGAGGGAAGGCTTTTTTCAAAATAACATCCGAAATACCAACTTTACCTACATCATGGAATTTAGCAGCAATTTTAAGATTATCTCTGTAACGGTGAATTTCTGCTTCTGAAACATTATGATTAAAGGCCCAACGGTCGTAAATTTCAAGTGCATAAGAAGAAACACGTTCTACATGTGGATAAGTTTCTTTTGGATCACGGAATTCGGCCATTTTAAGCATACGTTTTACCATATTTGAAGTAAGGTAAGCATGCTGCAAAGCCTGAACAGCACTAAATGCAAAGTGCGAAATTAAATGTTCAGCTTCAGCATTAAAAGGTATTACTTTTCCTTCATCATTTTTAGCATTAATAATCTGAAGAACACCAAGTAAATTACCATTAGCCATTTTCAATGGTAAAGTATACATAGACTTAGTACGATAATCTGTTGTTAAATCTGTATTTTTGTTGAACTTGTATGGTTTTTCTTCTGGAATCTGATAACAATCTTCAATATTTAAAGGTTTACCAGTTAAAGCTACATAACCACAAATCTGCTTTTCATTAATTGGGAAAGCAAAACACGTATATGGAAGTTTTTCACCAGGAGCAAGTTCCTTTAAATGAGTATCATTCTGTCCATATTTAATCTTTAATTTATTGCCTTCTGCAACATAAATAGAACCAGCATCAGCATTAACAATCTGACGTGTTTCTGTAAGAATGCGTTCGAGAAGTACATCAACATCCTGGATTTCTCCAAGAGCGCGCTCAATTTCTATAATTTGCTGTAATTTATCTTCGTGATTATTTTTGCTCATATAGTTTCTATTATTGCAGATAATAAAAAAAAATCAATAGATTAAAGACTTTTTTGTTTATGAATAATAGAAAAATAAATTGGTCCTGCTCCATCAGCTTTATCTGGCAAGATCATATAACCATATTTTGTTTTTTCCATTGAAGGAAGTTTTATATTCACATATTGTTCTATTTCTTCAACTTTTGGTGCAGGTTCGATAAATTCAAATGATGTTCCATCTTTATTGAATTTCTTTATTAATCGTTCCATCATTTCGTCATTTTCTTGTGGACATAAGGCACAGGTAGAATAAAGCAAAATGCCGTCTACCGAAAGTAAACGGTAAGCAGAAGATAATAATGCCCACTGCTCCATTGTAACAGTTTTTATTCTAGATAAAGACCAGGTATTTAAATATTTAGGATCTGCAATAACATGACGTTCTGAACTACAAGGGGCATCTAATAAAATGTGATCAAAACATTCAGTTTGCCGTGTACACCAGGTTGCACCATCACTACAAGAAACAGTAATTCTTTCTGAAATTTCTGGTGGTAAACAAGTTTCAACAACAACAGAAAGACGGTGTTTGCGCTCAGGGGAACGTTCATTAGAAGATAATTTTGCAGATTCAGGCATTCTGGAAGCAATAACAAGTGTTTTTCCACCAGGAGCAGCACATAAGTCTAAAATATTTTCTGCACCTTCCAAAGGGAGACTTAGTGCCGCAAGAACAGATGCACTATCTAAAAAATAAGATTGGAAAGCATTTTTTACATGATATTCTACAGCTGCATTGTCCTTTCCAAAGGATTCTTTCAAATCATTCCAGCGTTTTCCATATAAACTGCCGTAATACTCTTCGAATCCTTCTGCACCAGATAATTTATTTTGCTTCTGTTTCATAGATTGAAATTAGTCCTTTTTCCATCTTAAATTTTACAATCCGCATAACCGCAGCATCAATTTTATTTGCAAAATCAGCATCTTCTTTTGCTTTTTTATACAAAACTCCAGCAGACTTTCCAAATCTTTTTTCTGATATCATAATACAATCAATTCCAGCTTCAATTGCCATAACAGCAGCCACTTCTGGAGGATAGCCATTATCAATTAAAGCCCCCATAAAAATATCATCAGAAAAAATAATACCATTATAGCCATATTGATTTCTTAAAATATCCGTTACCCAAACTTTAGAAAGACAAGCAGGAACATTACTATCAACAGCTTTTGTTCTGGCATGGGACATTAAAACTGCAGTTGGATTATGTTCAAGAATATATTTAAAAGGTTCAAGTTCCTTCATTAAATCATCATAAGATTGAGGCAATTCAGGTAAACCTGTATGAGGGTCCGTATTTGTATTACCAGGAAAATGTTTTACTACAGTCGCAATATTATTATTTTCGTATGCATTTACACAGGCAAGCCCATAAGTTGCAACCTGTTCCCCATTTCCAAAACTTCTTCCATCTAGAAACTCTTTGTTGGCATCTGTACAAACTTCAATTACAGGAGCAAGATTCATCTGGAAACCAAGCTGACTCATTTGCTCGGCCTGCTCCTTATAAATCTGGTAAGCCTGACTAATTGAATTATTTGTCGCAACCTCTTCATTTGAAGGTAGTTTTGTATTCAATTTTTTAAGGCGGCTAACCCATCCCCCTTCCTGATCAACAGCAAGATAAGGTGGAATTACATTATTTTCGGCACAATAATCATAAATAGTCTGATTAAAAGCCTGCATTTCCTCTTTTGTATCGCAAATATTTTTTCCAAAGAAAATATAACCGCCAGCCACAAGAGGAGTTTTATCATCAGTGCCATTCATAACACCAACAGTTTCATAACTACGGAATTTAGTATTACCTTCAAGGTTTTCTATAAAAATCTGGGAGATTTTTTGTTCCAGAGTAAGATTTGAAACATAATTTTCAAGTGCAGTATTTTGCTTTTTTACTTCTTCCAAAACATACTGGTTTGTAAGGGTTGCCTGCTGATGTTTTAAGATTTCCTTTTTAGTCTGTTTATCTGTGCAAGCAGTGAGAAGAATAGATTGAATAAGAAAAAATGGAATAAAAAACTTTTTTAAAGTCATAAGAATATTATAGTGTTTTTTTTATAAATAAAAAAGGAAGAAACATATATTAAACCTGCCTTTTATTTATAATCACTCTACTTTAAAAAAAAAATAAATATATTATAATGAAAAATATGAAAAAAATTGCGATTATTACAGGTGCCAGTTCTGGTATTGGAAAAGAGTTTACTAAACAAATCAGTGAATTGAATGAATACGATGAAATCTGGACTATTGCCCGCCGTGAAGAAAAACTTATTGAACTTGCAGATGAAATAAATAAAACTAAAAATTTTAATATAGTTCGCCCTGTTGCAATGGATGTTTGCGGTAAAAATGGTGTTGAACAATTAAAACAGTACATTGCAAGTGAAGATGAAAAACTTCGCAAGATTGAAAGTGGAATCGAAATTGGACTTTTAATAAATAATGCAGGATTCGGTACTTACGGACCATTTGCAGAAACTTCCGTAAACCGTCAGATGGAAATGATTGATTTAAACTGTATTACAGTAACTGGCATTTGTGGAATAGCACTTCCTTATCTAAAAAAAGGTTCTGTAATCATTAATACAGCATCTTTGGCTGCCTTTATGCCGTTAGGAAATTTTGCAGTTTACGGTGCATCAAAGGCATATGTTTTGAATTATTCTATTGCCCTTGCTGCAGAATTAAAAGATAAAGGAATTAAAGTTCATGCCCTTTGTCCAGGTTCTGTTAGTACAGAATTTGCAAATGTTGCTTCCAATGGTGCCCGCAAAGAAGTAAAAGGCGGAATTGGAACTGAAAAAGTAGTTCGCCAGTGTTTAAAAAGAGCTTTTGCAGGTAAGAAAATGTCACTCTACAGACCAAAATGGCGTTTTACAGCTTTTATGAGTCGATTTGTAGGCCGTTACCTTGTAGCAGCTTATACTTACAAATACAATAAAAGACCACATAATCCAGATGAAGATATGAAATCTCAAACAGAAGAAGTTTCTGTATCTGACTTTATGTAATAAAGAAATGAACAGCGCACTTTTTACTGATTTTTATGAATTAACAATGGCTCAAGGCTATTGGAAAGAAAACATGAATCAAAAAGTTGTATTCGATGTTTTCTTTAGAAAAAGTCCTTTTAACGGAGGTTTTTCAGTTTTAGCTGGTACAGAACCACTAATGTCTGCACTTCAGGATTTTTCATTCAGCCAGGAAGATTTACATTACCTTTCCACCCTGAATATTTTTGAGCCGGACTTTCTAAATTATCTTAAGGGCTTTAAGTTTTCAGGGGACCTTTACGCAATGAACGAAGGGTCCATTGTTTTTCCTCAGGAACCAGTAATTCGCATTCATGCAAATCTAATTGAAGCCCAAATTATTGAAGGACTTGTTTTAAACTATATTAATTTCCAAAGTTTAATTGCAACGAAATCTGCCAGAATCTGGCTTGCAAGTAAAAAAGCTAACATAATGGAATTTGGTTTACGCCGCGCGCAGGGAACAGACGGTGCTTTAAGTGCCACAAGAGCAAGCTTCATTGGCGGAGCAGCTACAACATCAAATACTCTGGCAGGAAAATTTTACGGCATTCCTGTTACAGGAACAATGGCTCATTCCTGGATTATGTCCCATAATTCAGAGTTAGAAGCATTTCGCGAGTTTGCAAAACTTTACCCTGATAATTCAGTTTTTTTAATCGATACATATGACACTCTAAACTCTGGCATAAAAAATGCAATTATTGCTGGTGGTGAACTTGCAAAACAGGGCCATAATTTTGGAGTTCGTCTGGATTCAGGAGATTTTTCTTATCTTACAAGAGCAGTTCGAAAGCAACTTGATGATGCAGGTTTTCCAAATGCAACAATTTCTGTTTCTAATGATCTTACAGAAGAAATTATTTCTACTTTAATTGCAGAAAATGCCCCTGTAGACAGTTGGGGGGTTGGAACTAATCTTGTTACAGGTGGAACTGAGGCTGCATTTACAGGTGTATATAAACTTTGCGGACGATATGATAAAGAAACTGGCGTTATTCAGCCAACAATGAAATTTTCTGATAATACGGGAAAAACAACTAATCCTGGAGTAAAAAACGTTTTCCGTCTTTACGATGAAAATGGTATGGCCGGTGCCGATGTTTTAACTTTGGAAAATGAAATAATTGAATCTGGAAAAGAGTATATTTTTCATCATCCTATGGTAGATTACAGGCAGTTCAATTTCAAAGCAGCAAAAGTTGAAAGTTTACTTCACAAAAGGATTGAAAATGGAAAACCAGTTTCTCCTCTACTTCCAGATAGACAGCAGATATTAATTAGTCAGCAGAATATGAAGAATCAGCTGGAGACTTTTGACGAATCTTACAAGCGAATATTAAATCCCCATGTATATAAAGTTTCTCTATCAGAAAATCTTACCTCTCTAAAAAAAATGTTTATACAAGCAAACCTTCAGAAGTAATCTTCTATAAAAGATAATCTTTTTGCACATTTTTAAGGGCATTAAACATTCTTTCCTTAGTTTTTTCATCCCCTTCTGTAAGAATTTCAACTCTTTTGCGGGCCAGCTTTCTGGTTGAATTATCCTGATAGTTACAGGTGCAGGTAAAACCGTAATAGCCAGTTTCTTTCGCATGATCAATAATTCTATTTTCGCTTACATAAGCCAATGGACGAATAATACTTACAGGCCACTTTTCGTAGGGCATTTTTGGAATCATAGTAGAAAGATTGCCCTTCTCTAGCATATTCATTAAAAAAGTTTCAAGAATATCATCCATGTGGTGACCGAGGGCGATTTTATTATATCCGTGATCAAGTGCAAATTTTAATAATTCTGAGCGACGCTGAGTTGAACACCAGTAGCAGCTCATTTTTTCACCAGGTTTAACCCGCTCCAAAATATTCACATTTATACTTTGAAAGTTTACTCCCCAATCTGCAAATAGATTCAAAATTCCCATTGGAAAAGATGGTGCAAAGTCACTTTGAATATTTAACGCAAGATATTCAAAATTACAATCTGGACGTTTAGAACGATTTACAAAATATTCAACTAAAGCTGTTGAATCTTTCCCTCCGCTAGCACCAATCAAAATTTTGTCGCCAGGTTCAATAAGAGAATAATCGAAACAAGCCTTATCAATTAAGCTGGAAAGTTTAGGTGTTTTTTTCATATGCTAATTTTAGCACATTTAACGAAAAGTAACAAAAATGACAGTCAAAGAACGAAGGGGGACAGTCACCAAACGTTTGGTGACTGTCCCCCAACGTTCGTTGACTGTCATTCAGTGTGCTTACATAAAAAAATGCCTGCAGAAAACAAACTTTCCACAGGCTTATAAATATTCTAAATTAATTCAATTAATTAAGCTTCTTTTTTTGTTGGGCGTACAAGGAACATGCTCAAACAAAGAGATACAACGTACAATGCCAAAGTTACGTAAAGTACGTTCTGGTATCCAACAGGATTTACTTTTACACCGTGTACTTCCATAAATTCACCACTGTGGCTTACAATGAAGTTAGCCATCTGGTTACCTGTCAACCCTGCAAATGCCCAAGCAGAAAGAGTAATTCCGTGGATTGCAGAAATAGAACCCATACCATAGTGGTCAGAAAGAAGTGTTGGAACGTTAGAGAATCCTCCACCATATCCAGCGTTTACGATAAAGATCAAAGCCAATACAAGAACGATAAGGAATACGTTTCCATCACCATTCTTAATACCGCCAGTCAACATAACGATTACTGTAAATACAATTTCAAGAATAAACATGATTTTATAAACAGTATTGCGGTCCTTCATCTTATCTGCCCAAGCAGAGAATCCAAGACGACCACCTGCATTGAAGATAGCTGAAACTGTAGAAATAATACCTACAGAACCTGCAAGACCAATACATTTAACAATCATTTTTTCCTGAGAAATCAAAGCAAGACCACAAGTAATGTTAATGTAGAACATCAACCAAATTCCAACGTAGCTTGCAAGTGGTTCACGTTTAAGAGTTGCCAAAATACCTTCATCTTTAGATTTAGTCTGTGGTTCATGCCAGTCAGCTGGTTTTGCCAAAAGCAAGTGACCTACAAACATCATTACGAAGTATACAACTGCAAGAATCCAGAACATCTTATAGATTTCACCATTTTCATTGTTACCAAGAAGTTTCTGCATAATTGGAGATGCAATAGCTTTTGCAGCACCAAAACCAGCAACTGCCAAACCTGTAGCAAGACCTTTTTTATCTTTGAACCAGAGCATAAGAGTTTTTACAGGGCTTAAGTAACCTGTACCAAGACCAATACCCATAATGAAACCATAACAAACATAAATACCAACTAATGCCAAAATGCTGTGCTGATGTAATCCCCCGTACCAGATAAAGAAACCTGTTCCAGCCATACCTGAAGCAAAAGTAATAGCAGCAATCAAACTTGATTTATGGATATTCTTTTCTACAATGTTACCCATAAAAGCAGCAGACATACCAAGGAAGAAAATAGCAAGGCTGAATGCCCATTCTGTAGCTCCCTTTGTAAATCCAATGTAATCAGCAATTTCCTGACTAAAAATAGACCAGCAGTATACAGTTCCGATTGAACAATGCAAAAGCAAAGCAGGAATTGCACCACGAATCCATTTGTTCTGAATGTTTTTCATAGTAAACCTTCTATTTAAAATATTAATTTAACTTATTTTACTTTAAAAAGGGGTATTTTTTCAACTAGCAGATAAATATGAAAAAATGATATAATCAAAAAAAATTACAGACAGGAGTCAAGTTATAATGATTTCTCAAAACTTAAAAGATTTAATAGCAAAATTACCATTAGAATATTCACCAGTTGCACTTAAATACTGCTTCGAAAAGCCAGACTGTCCTGAATTCAACGGTAAAAAAAGTGCTTTTTGTACTTATGTAAATTATGCTCAAACTAATAATGAAAAATTTTACATTACAAAAGATCACGACGAATGTTATGGCAAACTTGTAATGGGAATGATTGAAAAACCTCCTGTAACTGCCAGCGGTCAAGCTGGCTATGATTTTGGTTGTTATGCAAGTCCGGCAGCATGTCGCAATCTTTATCAGAAACTTCCAATTATAGAGCCCCACACTGTAAACTTTGTAGAATTTTCCCCAGTTGCGCTTTGTGATTTTGACCCTGACCTTATAGTCTTTGTAGCAGACCTTCCGGCAGCAGATATTATCATGCGTGCCACCAGCTGGATTTCAGGCGATTTTTGGGAAAGTATTTCTTCTCCAGTTTTAAGCTGTGGCTGGATGTATGCCTACCCTGTTATTACTGGAAAAGTAAATCACATTACTACAGGCTTTTACCATGGTCTGAAAAGACGAAAGATTTATCCAGAAGGACTAAGAATGATTTCTGTTCCATACCAGAAATTGCCAGAATTTGAAAAAGCTCTTGGCGAAATGGACTGGACTTTAATTGCATTCCGAGATGACGAAGAAAGTAGAAAAGACCTTGCCAGCAGAATGAACCACTGGCAGGAAATGGCCGCAACTTATGGCGGCACTGTAGACTTAAAAGACGAACGCTAAATTAGTTTAATTCAGGATAATTCTTTCCAAACCAGGTAGCAACAATTCTATATGGTGATTTTGGTGTAAGTAAACAAACTACAACCATTATCACTGTAGAAATTGCTGTGGCCATAACACAAGCATTCATTCCAAGACTAATTGGCAGAATTTTTGCATCAATTAAAAGATACAGAACAATACCACTTAAAATACCAGCACAAGCTCCATATTCATTGGCACGCTTCCAGTAAAGTCCAAGAAGAATTGTATGGAAGAATGCTACCGTCATTCCACCAGTAGCATAAGTAATAAGCTGTGCCAGTAATTTTGGTGGATTACAAGCAAATGCAAAAATAATCAAAGCTATAACAACAGTAATAATTGTATTAAATAATTTCAGATTTTTTTCGTCTGCTTTTGGATTTATAAGATTTTTATACACATCTTTTACTACAGTACCTGCAAGGGAAACTATCATTCCACCAACCGAAGATTGAACAGCGCCACAAACACCCGCAAGAACAAGACCTGCAGCCCAGGCAGGCATAGTTGTAACAGCAAGGGCTGGAATTCCTAAATCTGCAGTAGGAAGAGCCCCCTGTGGAAACTTATATTTTACAATAAAACAAAGACCATTAAGTCCAAGCATCCAGATTGCAAATACAACTGTTCCAATTTTAATAGAAGAATTCAATGTTTTTGTATCTTTATAAGTAAGAGCTGTCATTGTAACATGAGGCATAGTAAAAGTTGTAAAACCCCATAAAACCGCAAAAGAGAAAACCATCTGAGGTTTCCAAACAGGTTTAAACCATTCTGGATTTGTCTGTACCAAAGATTGAATTGTTCCTGTATAAGAAAGCCCTGTACTTCTTACTCCCATTACAAAAAGTATTAAAACAGAAATTGTCATAACAATTCCCTGAATAATAATTGCAGTTGCAACACCTTTAATACCACCAGTAATAGCAGCAATAATTACAAGAACAGTAAAGATTGCAAGACCAATTCTATAATCTTCGCCAGTAAGAAGCTGAAAAATTCTACCGCCCCCAGTAATAGTTGAAACAGCAAATGCACCCAAAAAGAAAAGAATAACAAGGCTTGAAAGAACAACAAAAGATTTTGAATTGTTGTAACGGTGCTTAAATAAATCTATAAAAGTTTGAGCATTAATACGGCGGGCAACAATACCAATTCTTTTTCCTATTAAACCAAGAACCATAAAGTTAGAAGTCATAGACCAGAAACAACAAACCATCCAAACGGCACCGTAAGTGTAAGTAAAGCCAGGAACACCCATAAAAACACCAGCCCCTGCAACCCCTGCACTAACCATCATAGCAGTCATTAAAACACCGCCAGTACGGCCCCCAGTGTAATATTTCGAAAGGTAATCTCCCTTCCCGTTTTTCATTTGTCTGCGTGAAAAAATTCCATATCCTAAAAGAAGTAAAGTATATATAGAAAAAACAACTAAAATTGTAATTCTTGTTGAAGAAGAAATAGAAGATAAAATGTCCATTATTTATCCTCCTTATCTTCGGCTTTTGCAGAAATATCCATATCTTTATAAACGTGAGTTGTTACTAATTCTACAGTAACAACCATTCCAATAAGCAGACAAATAAGATTAAAAATCCATAAAGGAAAACCCAAAACATATTTATAAGTGTCAGGATTTTTGCCACCAAAAATATAAAGATTCAGAATCATTAAAGCTGTATAAATTGCATACACAATGATTGTAATAAAAAATTCTTTTGTAGTTCTTTTTAAACGTGGATCATCTTCAATTGCATCAAAAGAATAATCACGGCTTTCTAAATCAATATCACTTTTTTCCATAAAATTCTCCTGTCTGAAATATAGCATATACACACCTTTTTTGTCTTTATTTTTCTTTTTTTTAGAAATATTGTAAAATAGACAGATAAGAAAGGAGAGATTATGTACTTGTCTTATGTTACATATTTTATTGTTGTTGCACTTTTAATTTTTGGTGGAAAAATTGCTAAAGGCAGAGGTGTAATTCATCAAAATTCAACTTCATTAGAAGTAACCAAATCTTTAAGAGGTTTATGTGCTATAGGAGTTATTCTCCATCATATTTCGCAGCAAACAGTTTTTCAAAATGCCAACGGATGGGGCAAACCTGGAGAATTATTTATATTCGTGAATGCAGGTTTTTACTTTGTTGCAATTTTCTTTTTCTTTTCTGGTTATGGATTGTTAAAAAGCCTCGATACAAAAGAAAATTATTTACAAGGATTTCTTAAAAAGCGTGTTTTAAAAACACTGGTTATTCCATTCTATATAAACATTGTTCTATACGGTATTTTCAGATTATGCATACACGAAAAACTTTCGCCTATAAACTGGGTATTCAACTTTATCGGCTTTACTATGATGAATGAATACGCCTGGTACCCTATTGTACTTGCAATCTTGTATCTGGCTTTTTACTTTATTTTTAAAAATATTAAAAATCGAAAAGTTTGTTTTGCACTTATGCTTGCAATTATTCTTTTACAGGGAATCTTTTTCTGTTTCAACGGCCACTTTGCATGGTGGGCAGGTCCAAAAAACTGGTGGCTTAATGAAACTTCAAAATTACACTCAAAATGGTGGACAGCAGAAAAACTGTTCTGGTTCTCGGGCGAATGGTGGGTAAATTCTTCTATAGCATTTTTTATTGGTATGCTTTTTGCCAATAATGAAGAAAAGATTCGTAACTGGTTCTCTAAAATCTATTTTGGTAAATTTTTATTGATTATTATTTTATATATTGCATTTTCATTACTTGCCAGCTATTCTCAATATAGATTTGGCTACTGGTCTGAATATAGTGGTAATGGAGCTGGAATATTAAATAAATTTATCTGCTATGTAACACAATTACCACAAGTTACTATATTTGTTATTCTTGTATTTGCAATAATGATTAAATATTACGTTCAGAACCCTGTATTAAATTTCTTTGGAAATATTTCTTTAGAAACTTATATGATGAATTTAATGGCTCTAAATATTGCAGAAAGATTTATTTTAGCTCCATCTGTTAATAAATTGCCACACTTTGTTGTAGCACACCGCCTTGTAATAGATGAAGTTGCAGTAATTGCTCTTACAATAATTCTTGGACTTATTTATAAAAAGATTTGTTCTTTGGTTAATCGGAAGTAAGACGATGCATTTCAATGATTTATAATATTTAAAAAAAACAAGCCGTTTTGGAGTGTACCTTCAAAACGGCCTGTTTTTTTTATTAGTCTTCTACTTCTGTTGGAAGGCGATAACCTTTTGAAGCACCTTCTGCTGTGTTTTGCTTTACAGTTAGGCCAGTAATTGTATAATAAGGAACATTTCCTGTTTTTTCACTTAATTTGTTACAGAGGTTTTACGGGAACTTCAGGATCTACCCCACCCCCATTATCACAACCAGTAAACGCAATTACACTTGTAACTGCAATTGCAGCTAACAATTTAAAAGATTTTTTCATTATTCATCCTCCGAAAAAATTATCCAATTAAGTATATATATATAATCGCAACCTTTTTTTCTTGACTATACGTACTATCTGTATTATTTTGTACGTATGTACGGAACAAAATTGACTTTAAAACTTAATATTGACTCAATTGCAAATGCAAAAGTTTATGCAGCAAAACATAAAACTTCGCTTTCTAGTCTTGTTGAAAATTTTTTTACAACATTAACTTCTTCAGAAGATTCAACAACATCACAATTCACATACTCACCAATAGTTCAGGAATTAAGCGGTATTATTTCTGCTCCAGAAGATTTTGATTACAAAGAAGATTATATAAAATATATCGAAGACAAATATGAATAAATATTACGTTGATACTGATGTTATTATAGATTTACTTTCTGCAAGACTTCCCCACTTTCATTTTTCGGCAGTTTTGTTTTCTCTGGCAGAAATGGGAAAGTATGAACTGTACACTTCTCCAACAGTTTTTGCCAATGCATTTTATGTATTACGAAAACAACTAGGAAACGAAAAAGCAAAAACAGCCCTAAGAAAACTGAGAATTATTTTACACGTCATAGATTCCACAGAAAAAGTAATTGATCAGGCCCTAAATTCAGATTTTGCAGATTTTGAAGATGCAATTCAGTGTTATACAGCCATGAACAACAGCATACACTGTCTTATTACCAGAAACATCAAAGATTATAAAGCCAGTGGAATAGCAGTTATGACCCCAGAAGCCTTTTTAAGTACAAATAAGTATATTTAGAATGAACCAGCTACTGCAACTGCGCAGGCTACTGTGCATGCCTAAAATAGCAAATGCGTTAAAAAAAGAGCCAGTTACCTGGCTCTTTTTAGCATTTACTTACAAACCGGCTCCGAGCATTTATGCGAGGCCGTAGGCTGCATTGTTGCTTGTGAACTAGTTCGTAAGCAATAAGATATCTTAGAAACTTCCGGCTACGGCAACAGCACAAGCAACAGTGCAGCCTACCATAGGGTTGTTA
>JAZLKI010000028.1:0-21086 GCA_045597485.1 Treponema sp. | reverse complement strand
ATGGTAACAACTCACGGTGGTGGAACAAGCCGCAAACGTATGCACGCTTGTAAAGACTACTCTGGTGCTGAAATCATGCGTACACTCCGTGATGAAGCTTTGAACAGAGCTGATGCAATTACAATTGTTGACTTTACTGCTGCAATTGAATTGATTAAAAACGACAAAGGTGAAGCTTGTGGTGCAGTTTTAATGAACGTTGAAACTGGAGAACTCCGCATTGCTAAAGCTAAAGTTGTAATCATTGCTACTGGTGGTGCTGGACGTATGCATTATCAGGGATTCCCAACATCTAACCACTATGGTGCTACAGCCGACGGTCTCGTTATGGCTTACCGCGCTGGTGCTAAGTTGTTGTATCAGGATTCTTTGCAGTATCACCCAACAGGTGCTGCTTATCCAACACAGATTCTTGGTAAACTTGTAACAGAAAAAGTTCGCTCACTTGGAGCTAAACTTATTAATAAAGACGGTGAAGTTTATATTCACCCTCTTGAAACACGTGACGTAAACGCTTCTGGTATTATCCGTGAAGTTCGCGAAGGCCGCGGTGTTAAAAATGATGTACAGGATGCTGTATGGCTTGATACTCCAATGATCGAAATGATTCACGGAGAAGGAACAATCCTTAAATCAATCCCAGCTATGTATAACATGTTCATCAAATATGGTATTGATATCCGTAAGGAACCAATCCTGGTTTACCCTACACTTCATTACCAGAATGGTGGTGTTGAAATCAACTCTACATGTCATACAAATATTCCTAACCTTTTGGTTGCTGGTGAAGCTTCTGGAGGTGTTCATGGTACAAACCGTCTTATGGGTAACTCACTCTTGGACGTAGTTGTATTCGGACGTGAAGCTGGTATTGAAGCTGGTAAAATGTTCAAAGATATTAAATTGTCTGACAAAATGAATCTTGATCATGTAACTGCATTCGAAAAAGAAAGAGCAGATGCAGGAATCAAAGGTGATGTTGTTTCTCCAAAAGTATTGCCAACATATCACCACGGAAACCCAGAATTCGACAAAGCAATTCCTGGTGCTTCTAAATAATTATACTTCACATAAATTAGTGTCGAACTAGTTTATGTGTTATAAAGCCGCAGAATTTAATTAAAGTTCTGCGGCTTTTTTTTAGATTTTATTTAACAAAAGGACCTGGTAAAGGTTTAACTCCACGTTTTTGATTGTAGAAGTCTAAATCAAAAGTAATTGGAGTTCCATCAGGATTTTCAAACAACTGTTCTGGTTCAAAGGCTTCTTCCAGAGTTTCAGTTGTTATTATTCCACAATTTGTTTCTGGCATAAAATCATAAAGATTTGTATCAACAGAATATTCATCACCGTTTTCAACAAGTTTTACGTAAACTTTAGATTTTGAATCTGCAACTGCAAAATTTTTTTCTTTATTGCAAGGTTCAGCCCCATTAAAATAAACGTTTCCACCTGTATAAATTGGCAGATGTGAATAATATTTATCGCGACGTTCTTTACTCAATGAATCTCCCTTCTGGAAGAACATTTCTATAAACTCTTCTTTTGTAGGATAATCATCAAAAGGTTTTGTTCCAGCAATTTCGTTATAAACTGTATCTTTTTCTTTCAGATATTCACGACAATTTTCCGGAACATCATTTTGAATAAAAATATTATTAAAGAAACGGTTGTCTCCATGAAGAATTGTCATAAAGCCTGCAACTTCTGTTCGATGAGGAACATGGTATGGAGTATATCGTTCTGAATTCGGACACAAGTTGTTTGTCCCAATTCCTACGAAAGTAAAACTTCCATAAATAAGATTGTGAACAAATGCTACCCCTTGAGTAGGAAGTTTTGATGCATAAGGAGTTAACATAATATTATTGTCTATTAAAGTTGGTCCGTGACTTACTTCAATAAAGATATCTTCGCCTACACCAATAAAAGAATAAAATTTAACATGAGATGGAGCAACATTATCGTGGAAAAGATTCTGTGTAATTCTGCTTCCCTGTGCCTGCCAGTCTAACCAAAGTCCACGAGTACAATGATGAATGTGATTTCTACGGAAAATGGTATCGATTGCAGCATGCATTTTAATTCCGCCAATTTCTGCTCCTGCCAGCTGTTGTTTTGTATTTATATGATGAATATGGTTATCTTCAATCAAAGAAAAAACACCACCTAAATGTCCAACAATACCAGTCTGCTCGCAATGATGAATATGACATCTTCTTATAATATGATGTCCGATTTTTTCTTTTGTCCAGCCTTCTATTTGTGCCTGACAAATTGCATCACGTTCAGTTTGTGTTCCGTGTTTTAAACGTTTTAAGTTCCATTTATTTTCGTTGTTTGGTTGAAGGTATTTTCCAAGACTAATACCGCAGCATTTTGAGTCACTTACTTCACAATCTTCAATGATCCAGCCTTTAGACCAGTGAGGACCGATCATTCCTTCCTGGTAAGCTGTTGGTGGAGCCCATGTAGTTGCAGCCTGTTTAATTACAAAACCAGAAAGTGTGATGTAGTTCACCCCTTCTTTTTCAGGATAAAAACAATTTCTGCGCACGTTGATTTCTACAGTTTCTTTGTTGGGGTCTGTCCCCTTGAAATTTGCATAAATCACAGTTTCATCAGAAACTTCATCTTGTTCTGCATGCCATTTATACAATGAAGCTTCCTGATCCCAAGCCCCAAGATATATTTCTGGGTCAACAACTCCTTCAATAGAATCAGTTTCGAACATTGAAAGACCGTTCAAATAAACTTCGCCAGTATGAAGAGGAATCTCGCTGTAGTACCAGTCACCGCCAATAACAGTTGTATAAGGATTATATTTCCCAAAAATACTGTTTGGAATACGGGCAACCCACGCATCTTTTTTATAAGGCTTCCAGTTTTTTACAACTTCACTGCCAGTAATAACTGCCTTTCCAATCTCTTGTGAACGAAACACAATTGGCGCATTTTCAGTACCCGAAGTTTTAGGATTTACATATTCACGATAAACACCTGGAGCAACAATTACTTCATCACCAGGTTTTACAACTTCCACAGCTTCCCCAATAGTAGTAAAAGGATTTTCTTTGGAACCTGGAATCACGTTTTGAATTACACAAATATTATTCTTTATCTTTAAATTTGAAACATAATAAGTCATACTAAAAATTGTACCCCAGCTTTTAAAATCCTAATATTAAAATTCTATATTAAAGTGGAATGAATAAAGCAAATACGTTATAATGACTTTTATGTCTACACAAATGATTATGGGAAACCAGGCAATTGCCCTGGGAGCATTAAAAGCCGGTGTAAATCTTGTTGCCGGATATCCTGGAACTCCATCCAGCGAAATTATTGAATTTATTTCCAAATATAACAAAAAGACTGGAACTTATGTTGAATGGTCTATTAATGAAAAAGCTGCCGTTGAAGTTGCAGCCGGTGCCAGTTATGCAGGTAGCCGTACTCTTGTTACAATGAAACAGGTTGGTTTGAATGTTGCATCAGACCCGGTTATGTGTCTTTCTTATGTGGGAATTAAAGGCGGAATGGTAATTGTTTCTGCTGATGATCCAGGTCCAATTTCTAGCCAGACAGAACAGGATACAAGAACTTTTGGCCAGTATTCTAAATTGCCGGTCTTTGATCCTTCTACCCCACAGGAAGCTTTTGAAATGATTCAGGAAGCTTTTGAACTTTCTGAAAAATACAGTACTCCAGTTATTCTTCGCCCTACAACTCGTGTTGATCATGCTTACGAAAGTATGGAAATGCCAGAACTGGAAGAATGCCGCACAAAGGGTTCTTTTGAAAAAGATTCACAGCGTTGGGTAATTTTCCCTCGAACTTCATATAATAATCATAAACGAATTTTTGAACGCAACGAAAATATTTTGCCTAATGAATTTTCTAATTCTAGATGGAATAAAATTGAAGGGGAAAGCCTTCCCCTCACTCCAGCCGCAGGTGCGTCTTCCGCTACCCCTTCTAACGGGACACATTCCCGTAACGCCTTTGCCGCTGGTGGCATAAGCTACTGCTATTTAAAAGAAGCATTATCTATTCTTAAAGCAGAAAATCCTGGAAATAACTCTCTGAATGAAACAGCTGTTCTTAAAATTGGAACTCCATATCCTTTTCCAGAGCCACTTGCCCTTGACTTTATGAAACAGGCAGCAGAAATTACAGTTTTTGAAGAACTTGATCCTGTAATTGAAAACGCTTTGATTTTTGCCTGTGGTAAAAATAATGTAAACTGCAAAATTCACGGAAAATTAGACAGAACTGTTCCTGAAGCTGGTGAACTTTCTGTTGAAATTATTCTTGGAATTTTAAGAAAACAGTTTAATTTGTGTGAAAATAAAAAATCAGAGGGGACAGACCCTTCTGCAATTCCTTTACTTCCAATTCGTCCACCAGTTTTATGTGCAGGATGCCCTCACCGAGGTTCTTTCTATGCTGTAAAACAGGCAATGAAAGGTGAAAAAACAGTTTATTGTGGCGATATTGGTTGTTACACTTTAGGAAACGCAAAACCTCTTGATATGTGTGACACTTGTCTTTGTATGGGCGCAGATATCACAATGGCACAGGGCTTTTACCACAATGAACCAGACAGAAAATGTTTCAGTTTTATTGGAGATTCAACCTTCTTTGCCAGCGGAATTACAGGTGTTGTGAATGCAGTTTACAATCTGGCAAAAATTACAGTTTGTATTTTAGACAACTCAACTACAGCCATGACAGGACATCAGCCTCATCCAGGTACCGGTGTAACAATGATGGGTGAAGTTGTAGATAAAGTCAGCATTGAAAAAACACTTCTTGCTGTTGGTGTAAAATCTGTTGTTACTGTTGACCCGTTTGATCAGGAAGCAGCCATTAAAGCTGTTAAGGAAGCTGCGGCAGTTGATGGTGTTAGTGCAATTATTTTTAAGGCTCCATGTATTGCAATTGCAGGAAAACTTGGTTATGCAAAACCTGTTGCTAAAAAAGTTGATTCAGAAAAATGTATTGGTTGCCAGAAATGTATTCGTGAATTAGGATGTCCTGCTTTAAGCGTTGTAAATGGAAGTAAAAAAGTTGAAATTGATTCTTCACTTTGTACAGGCTGCGGTTTGTGTTCAGGAGTTTGTCCTGTAAAATCAATTTCTTAGGTTTACCAATCAAATTATGGAGTTTAAGTTATGTCAAAAAATATATTAATCTGTGGTGTTGGTGGACAAGGTACAGTTCTTGCCGCAAAAGTTCTTTCACAGGCTGCAATTTCAAGCGGACAAAAAGTTATGTCTGCAGAAACAATTGGTATGGCTCAGCGTGGTGGTTCAGTTGTAAGTCACGTTAGAATTGGTGAAGATGTTTTTTCTCCTCTTATTCCAGAAGCCCAGGCAGATATTATAATTGCATTTGAAGCGGCTGAAGCGGTTCGCAATATAAAGTTCCTTAAAGAAGGTGGACTTGTTATTGTTAATAAAAAAATTGTGCAGCCAGTTACAGCAAGTTTAACAGGAACAACTTTCAGTGAAACAACAATGATTGAATATCTTGAAAAAACAGCCGGTAAAGTTATTGCTGTAGATACAGACCAGGCTTGTAAAGACTTAGGAAGCTCTAAAGTTGTAAATATTGTTCTTCTTGGTGCTGCCTGCAACACAGGTCTTGTAAACAAAGATGAAATTAAAGGTGCACTTAAACTTTTAGTAAAACCAGATTTCTACGAATTAAACTGTAAGGCTGTTGATTACGTAAAATAATCGGATTATAGAAAATGAAAGATTTGGAAGAAGCAAAAAGATTTTTTAATAATGACAAATATGCGGTAAATCAGACTGGAATTGAAATTGTTGCAGTAGACGATAATTATTCAAAATGCAGCATGAAGATTCGTGAGTTTCATTTGAATGCTGCAAACGCCCTTATGGGTGGAGTTCCATATACTCTTGCTGATTTTTCATTTGCTATAGCAACAAACACTCCAGAAGAACATGTTGTAACAACAAACAGTTCAATAACATATCTTGGAGTTCCTAAAGGCGACACCCTTCTTTCTGAATGCAAAGTTATAAAAGATGGGCGTACATTATGTACTTATGAAATTAATATTACCGACAACATTGGAACTAAGGTTGCCGCTGTAATTACAAGTGGATATAAACTTAAATCTTGTATTAAAAAATAATACCGCCTGTCAGAATTACTATACCAGCTAAAAGAAATACAAAATCTGCAAAATGTAATTTATAAACTTTACTGCAGCTTGCTCTTGTTCTTAAATAAAAACCTCTAAGTTCTGCTGCTGTTGCAGTTGATTCAATTTTACGAACTGAAGAAATAAGTAAAGGGAAACAAAGAGGAACAATCATTCCAATTTTTTTAAAAGGATTTTTTACTTCAAAGTCTACGCCACGGGCTTTTTGAGATTCAATAATTCCTGACATTTCTGCAGAAAAAACTGGAATAAAACGTATTGCAGATGTAAAAGTAAATGCATATTTGTAAGGGACATGTAGTGTTTTTACAAGAGTATTAGAAAGATCGTTCAGGTTTGTTACAGAAATTAAAATAGAAAGTGGCAATGTTGCAGCTGTTAATCTAAGAACAAGTAAAAGTCCATTTCTAAATCCTACATCTGTAATTCCAAAATTTTCTGTAATTGGAATAATAACTTCTCCACTTCTAATTACAAGAATCTGTAAAATAAATAGAAATAAAGACATTTTAAAAAGTCCTTTGAAAATTCCTAAAGCACGTTTAAAAAGGCAACAACTTGGTTTCCCATTACCAATAGCTCCAAGTATAAGATTAATAATAATTAGTCCAAGAAGAAAAAATACATTAGAAGAACAGAAAGCTGAAATACAGATTAAAAGAGAAACAAATATCTTAATTAATGGGTGCATTTTGTGTAATACAGAATCACCAGCAAGATAATCTAAAAATCCTTTCATTATGCGTTCTCCTTCAATTTTTTAATTCTTGCAATCATTTCATCTACTGTAAAAACATCTTTATAATCTTCTCCTAAAATTGAACAGGTTTCTGCAATTTGAGGACGAAGAAGTCTTGCTTTTGAAAGAATGTTTTCATCTGAAAGTATTTGACGTGTAGGTCCCTGCCCTACAATCTGGCCCATGTTCATAACGATTACAGTTTTTGCAAAGTCAAGAACAACTTCCATATCATGACAAACCATAATTACTGTAGTTCCGTTTTCATTCAGTTCACGAATACGGTTCATCATTTCCATACATTCTTTATAATCAAGACCTGTGGTAGGTTCATCAAGAATAAGGATTTCTGGATTAAGAGCAATAAGACATGCAAGACATAATCTTTGACGCTGACCACGACTCATATTAAAAGGTTCAATTTCGGCAATAAAACCAAATTCAGAAATTGTTTTTTCAACTCTCTGTTTAATTTCTTCTTCAGAAACACCATTATTTTTTAAGCTGAAAGCAATTTCTTCTGCTACACTCTGGCAACAAATCTGGCGATCAGGATTTTGAAACAAAAATCCAATATGTTTTGCTAAATCGCTAACTTTAACTTCTTTTGTGTTTTTACCAACAACCAGAACATCTCCAGTACTAGGTTTTAAAAGACCGTTACATAACTTTGAAAAGGTTGACTTTCCAGCTCCATTAGAACCGGTAATCGCAATAAAATCACCCTTTTCAATCTTTACGTTTAGATTTTGAACATTAGCTGTTTCATTGTAAGAGAAACTTACGTTATTAAATTCAAGTAATACTTCTGACATATGTTTCTCCTATTTGGTTACCTTTTTAATAAAATCTGCAGCTTCTTGAGCATTCAGACAAATACGGTCTTCTTTTGTATAAGTTGATGGAATTAAACCTTCTTCTGCCATTTTGCTGGTAAGTGTTAAAACTCTAGGACAATTTATTCCAGCTTCTTCCATTTCTTTTTGATGAGTTAATGTACTTCGAATTTCTCCGTAATGAACAAGTTTTCCTTTTTCAAGAACAATAAGTTTTTTTACGTATTCACATAACAGCATAATTTTCTGTTCTGCAACTACAATTGTAATTCCTTTTTCTTCATTCAGTTTTTTTAGCAATTCAAAAATCTGTACACTTGATGCAGGATCTAGTTCACCAGTAGGTTCATCAAGAACAAGGACATCTGGTTCTAATGCAAGAATTGCAGCAATTACAACTTTCTGTTTTTGTCCTCCACTTAAAGAAGAAACTTCACGGTGTCTAAGTTCACTTATTCCAAGGGCTTCTAAAGCGCCAGAAAGACGACTTTCAATTTCATTTGCTGGAACACCAAAGTTTTCAAGCCCAAAAAGAATTTCATCTTCAACAAAATAACTTACTATCTGACTTTCAATATCTTGAAATACAGAACCAACTTTTAGAGCTAATTTTCCAGGATTAACATCAAAGGTGTCATCACCTTCAATTTTAACGCTTCCATAAAAATCGCCAGTATAATGATGGGGAATAAGTCCGTTTATACAGGAACAGAGAGTTGTTTTTCCAGCTCCAGATTCTCCAATAAGTCCAACAAAATCGCCTTTTTCTATATTAAGAGAAATTTTTTCAAGGGCATTAATTTTTGAACCAGTATACTTAAATGTCAGTTCTTGTATTTCAATCATTTTTGAAAATCCTTTATATTATTCAGCTTTAGCTTCTGTTACAGGAACTTCTTTTTTCAAAACTTTCATTAATGGTAAGTAAAGAATACCAACAATAATTGCATTCAAAGTTGCAGTTCCTAATACAATTGGTACATATGCTACCATAGCAGAAGGATCTGATTTAATAAATACAAAGAGAAGAACTGTGAACAACCCTCCAGAAACAACTGTACTTACAAAAGTTGTAAGAGCTGAAACAATAGTTCTAACAGATTTTGTTTTTGCAGGAATATGAATTAATAGACCCATACAAAGAGCTCCGGCAAATTCAGAAGCAAAGTTCAAGTATGGTGTTCCTGGGAAGAACTGACAAATTGCACCAGCGAGAATACCAATAATAATACTGTAATACAACTTTGGTCTGATTAATACAATTGCCATACAATACATAGCAATAATAAAGTTTGGTTTCATTCCAAAGAAGTTGATAAATGTACCAACAAAAAATTTCAATACTGCACCGGCTGCAAGTAATACAGCTGTAAGTAATAAATCCTGAAGAGATAACCCTTTCTTTTCTTCCTTATCAAGAACACGCTTTTCCATAGTTTTTACTCCTTTGTTTCTTTATGTAGAAACATCTTATATTTATAATTTACCATGAGTTTATGTTACTGTCAATAGAAACATACCTATAATCCGTAGAAAAAAATACTATAATTATTTGACAGTTTTCATCTCCTCTAATACTATATATAGTAACGAATTAATAATTTTTTTGGGTACTCCCATAGGAATGTAAAAATGCAATTAACAGAAAAACAATTAGAACAAATTAGAGCGCAAATTAAACGAGTAAAAGCTTGTGGAAATCCTTTTTATACAGAAAGATTCAAAGATGTTAATCCAGAAGATATTAAAGATCAGGCTTCATTTGAAAAGCTTGTTCCATTTTGCACAAAGCAGGATTTAAGAGATGCTTACCCCCTAGGCCTTGCTTCAGTTCCAGAAGAAGACATTGTACGTATTCATTCCTCTTCAGGTACAACTGGAGCTCCAGTAATTGTTCCATATACACAGAAAGATGTTGATGACTGGGCAATTATGTTTGCTCGTTGTTATGAACTTGCTGGTATTGGCAAAAAAGACCGCATTCAAATTACTCCAGGATATGGACTTTGGACAGCTGGTATTGGATTCCAGGCTGGATGTGAAAAACTTGGTGCAATGGCAATTCCAATGGGACCTGGAAATACAGAAAAACAGCTTCAGATGATGCAGGACTTAGATTCTACAGTAATTTGTGCTACATCTTCTTATGCTTTGCTTTTGGCAGAACAGGTAGAAGCTCGTGGAATTGGAAAAAACATTAAACTTAAAAAAGGTGTAATTGGTTCGGAACGCTGGGGCGAAAAAATGCGTGATCGTATTCAGAAAATCCTTGGCATTGAACTTTACGATATTTACGGTTTAACAGAATGTTACGGACCTGGAATTGGTATTAACTGTGATAAGTCTGATGCAGGAATGCATATTTTTGATGATTATATTTATGTTGAAATTCTTGATCCTCAGACAGGCCTACCTGTAAAAGATGGCGAAATTGGAGAAATTGTACTTACAACATTAGTAAAAGAAGGTGCACCACTCTTCCGTTTCAGAACTCACGACCTTGCTTCTTTTGTTACAGAAAAATGTCCTTGTGGAAGATCATATCCAAGAATCAGCCAGATTTTAGGCCGCTCAGACGATATGGTAAAAGTTAAAGGAAATATTATTTTCCCTAGTACAATTGAAGATGTAATTAAATCTGTTCCTGGAACTTCTTCTGAATACCGTGCTGTTATTGAACACGTAGATGGAAAAGATCAGATGACAGTTTTAGTTGAAGTTGAAATGGGTGTTGACCGTGCAGAAGTTGCTCTTGGAATTCAATACTACTTTAAACAGAAATACAACATGACTCCAAAAGTTGATGTTGTTGGAATTGGTGAATTACCAAGAAGCGAAAAGAAAACAAAACGTATTGAAGATAAACGTTTTGATTAATTTTTTTAAAGGAAATTTTACATGAAAAAAATAGTAATTTTATTATTAGCAGTATTAACTTTTCTTATTCCTCTTACAGCTCAAAAAAATAATTCTGAAGTTTTTTGGACTGATTGTACATCTTTGAAAAGTGTTTATGTTGATTCAGGTATTTTTGATCATATTGGATTTGCTGTACCTGCTGCAAATCTTGCAAGAAAAGATATTATTGATGGTGTAAAACATCACGCGTCTTCAATTACTTTGGAAAATGAAACAAAGCCTGATACAATTTTACGTAGTTTATACACAGGTGTAGCCAAAACTGATACGGAAGAATTTGTATCTTCTAAAGGATTAAAAATACGGGTACCAAAAAAAGGTAGACTTAACTTTACCCCATTAGATAATTCAATGAAGATTTGTAAGGAAAATGGATTAAAAATGCGTGGACACGTGTTAGTTTGGCATTCTCAAACTCCTAGACCATTCTTTTTACAAGATTTTTCTAATGGTAAACCTTATGTTTCAAAAGAAGAAATGGATGCTCGTCAGGAATGGTATATTAAATCTGTTTTGGAACATGTAAGAAATTGGGAAAAAACTAACAATAACGACAATCGTATTATTTATGCATGGGATATTGTTAATGAAGCACTTTCTGACAATGCTACAAAAACAAACTATCTTCGTGATGGAAATAGTTCACCATGGTTTGCCATTTACAAAAGCGATGAATTTATTGTAAATGCTTTCCGTTATGCAAATCTCTATGCACCAAAAGATTTGTTACTTGCTTATAATGATTACAATGAATTTCAGGGTGACAGACATACAGGTTATCTAAAAATAATTGATTCAATACTTGCTGCTAAAGATGATACAAAACTTCCTTCACGTCTAGATATTGCTGGTATTCAGTCTCATAACCAAACTGGATGGCCATCTCTTACCGAATACGAAAATTGTCTTAAAAATTTTATTAATAAAGGACTTGATATTCAGGTAACAGAACTTGATATTACTGGTTCTTGGAAAGGTGGCAATAATTTTGAGAAAGCTGAACCTCAAGCTCAGAAAAACACATATAATGCTTATTTTAAGTTGTACCAGAAATATCGTAAAACTGAAAATAAACATGGTGTAACTGGAATTACCTTCTGGGGAATTACAGATGAAGCTTCATGGCGTGGTTCTGCAGCTCCACTTTTATTCAGTAATTTTAAGACTAAACCTGCCTATTACGGTGTTATTGAAGCTGCTAACTAAGACGATACTTTTTTCTAACAGAAAGTACACAGATAACAAGAACAATTGGGAAACCTATTCCCGCAAGAATTCCGGCCTGTAGATTATTACCTGCATTTTGAGAAATTGTACCAATAATTGCAGGACCGGAAGCTCCTCCTAAATCTCCAGCCAAAGCAAGTAAAGCAAACATAGCAGTGCCTCCCTTTGGCAAGATTTTTGAAGAAATACTAATTGAACCTGGCCACATAATTCCAACTGTAAAACCACAAAGTGCACAACCAATAAGACCCATAAGTGGAATTTTTGCGAAAGCAGCAAGAATATAACAACAAAGACAAAGAATACCAGAAGTAGTCATAAAACTAGTTAAATCTACTTTTTCACCAAATTTACCGTAAAGAGCTCTGCTTATTCCCATGCATAATGCAAAACCACAAGGGCCTGCAAGATCGCCTACAGTTTTTGACACATGTAAAGCTGACTCTGCAAAAGCTGAAGCCCACTGTGCCATAGAAATTTCTGAAGCACCAGCACATACCATAAGAACAATTAAAAGCCAGAATAAACGTGTTTTAAATAATTGTCCAATCGACATACTTTTGCCATCTTCTACCAGCTGTTCAATAGGACAAGTTGCAAAGTTAAAAATATTGTATAAAGGAACAATAGCCCAAATAATTGCCAGGTATTTCCAATTTTCAATTCCAAAAAGCTTAAAGAATAATGTTGAACCTAAAATAACACCTAATGATCCCCAGCAATAAAATGAATGTAAAAGGCTCATTGTTCCTTCTTTATTTTCGAAAGGACATGCTTCAATAATTGGGCTGGCTAGAACTTCTGTTAGACCACTTCCAATCGCATAAATAATTACACTTATAATAATTCCTGTGTAAGGAACTGGCATTAGTTCTGGAAGGAATGCAAGACATATTAAACCAAGACCAGATGTAATTTGAGATGTAATAATACAGATTCTATAACCAATCTTATCTACAATTTTTGCACAAAATAAGTCTACAACTAGCTGTGTAAAGAAAAAACAGGTAGAAATTAATGCAAGATTTGCTAAGGTAATATTAAAATTATTATGAAATGTTAAATACAATAATGGTGCAAAATTTGCACAAATAGCCTGTGTAACAAAGCTAAGGTAACAGGCTAAAACAGTTCTTCCATATTTCTTTTTAGTTTCCATTTACTTAATTCCTAGTTTAAAATTATTTTCGCATAGATGATGTAATTATTATATCTTGTATTACCTTTTTAAGCAAAGAAACTTCAAAAAATTGTTTATTAACTAATCTGCAAATAATGGTGTAGAAAGATATCTGTCTCCAGTATCAGGAAGAAGAACTACAATATTTTTTCCTTTGCTTTCGGGACGTTTTGCAATTTCGATTGCTGCCCACAAAGCTGCCCCAGAAGAAATACCAACAAGAATACCTTCTTTCTTGCCAATAAGTTTTCCTGCAGAAAAGGCATTTTCATCTGCAACTTTAATAATTTCATCATAGATTTTTGTATCAAGAACATCTGGAATAAAACCTGCACCAATTCCCTGAATTTTGTGAGGACCAGCATTTCCTGTAGATAGAACAGGAGATCCTTCTGGTTCAATTGCAGCAATTTTTATAGAAGCTTTCTTAGATTTAAGGAATTTACCAACACCAGTAATAGTTCCTCCAGTTCCAACACCAGCTACAAACCAGTCTACATTTCCATCTGTATCATCCCAAATTTCTGGACCTGTTGTTTCAAAATGAGCCTGAGGGTTAGAAGGATTTACAAATTGCCCTGGAATAAAGGAATCAGGTAATTCTTTAGAAAGTTCTTCAGCCTTTGCAATGGCCCCTTTCATTCCTTTTGCACCTTCTGTAAGAACAAGTTCTGCACCATAAGCTTTAAGAATCTGTCGACGTTCAATAGACATAGTATCTGGCATTACAATAATAATTCTATATCCGCGCGCAGAAGCTACACTAGCAAGACCAATACCTGTATTTCCAGAAGTTGGTTCAATGATTACAGAGCCTTTCTTCAATTTTCCACTTGCTTCTGCATCATCAATCATTTTTTTTGCGACACGGTCTTTTACAGAACCAGCAGGATTAAAGTACTCCAGTTTTGCATAGATTTTTGCTTCAAGATTAAATTCTTTTTCAATATTAGATAATTCTACTAATGGTGTATGACCAACAAGCTGATCTACTGATGTATAAATTTTTGACATAAAATACCTCTTTCATTACCTACTAACTATATAGGTTGTTTATTATACTTCTGTTATACAGTTCTATTCATTCTAAGTCAATAGAAACTATTTATTTTCTAGGATAAAATTAGTGCCCTAAAATATATCCATATAAAAACTAATACTGTAATCATTTTAATGCCGGTACCAAGAAGAAAACCTAAAAAAGCACCAATTGCAGATTTAAAAGAATTTCCCCATTCGCCTTGAGTATGAATAAGTTCTCCAATCATGGCACCTGCTAATGGTCCTAGAATTATTCCAGCAGGACCAATAAAAAATCCTATAATTAAACCGATAGTTGCACCTGTTGTAGCAGCTTTACTTCCCCCAGCCTTTTTAGTCATAAAGATTGGAAAAAAATTATCTAAAATTGACACAACAATAGATGCTATTCCACAAATTACAAGAGTAAGTATTGAAATCTCAATGTAATAAGAAAAATAAGCAGTAATTAAACCCACCCATGCTAAAGGAGCACCAGGCAAAACCGGAACAAATGTACCAAAAAATCCTACAATTAATAATACAGCTGCAACAATACAAAGAATTATATCTAATGTCATTTTCTTTCCTTTATATTAAACCTAGTTTTACGAAAGCGTTGTAAATTCCATTATCTGTTATAGAAGTTGTAATTAAATCTGCATATTTATAGAGTTTGGAATCTGCACCACCCATTAAAACTCCAGTATTAGCGTATTCAAGCATCGGAATATCATTTGTACTGTCACCAACGGCAATAGTATTTTTATGAGGGATTTTTAGATATTCTTCTAAAAACTGCATTCCCGTTGCTTTGGAAAATTTTTTTGGTACAAGCTCATAAAAATTGCCCCGATCTATAAAAGTCAAAATGTTATTAAAGATATTATGAAAACGTTCAAAATCTGACTTTTTATTTATTGCCATAATAAATTTATCGAACTGAACATTTTCATAATCTTTTTCTGTTATACAGTGAACTTTTCCAGGTATTTTTGCATCAAGATCCAGAGCTTCATCTTTAATAAAAGTAGTATTCGGTTTAGAAGAATAATAAAGATTGTTTTCCCCTTCCAGCATCCATTCAAGATTGCAGTAATCAAGTTCCTTTAGAATTTTAAGACACAAATCTTTTTCAATATGATTTGCAAGCAACACTTTATTACCAAGACTAACGTATGTACCACAACCGCAAATGTATCCATCTACTTTTATATTTTTTATAACATCATCTAATGCAGAAAAAGGTCTACCAGTATTTATTATGCAAACATGACCATTATTTTGCAGCATTTCAAGGGCTTTAACTGTTGATTCAGGCACACAATGATCTTTTGTTTCCGTTAAGAGAGTTCCATCAATGTCAAAGAAAATCAGTTTTCTATCCATTTATTAGCATTTTTCTCCATTTTTGAAACGCATCATCATTTCGTTAGTAAGGCTAACCTTTGTTGGCTGAAGAACAATTTCTTCCCGCTGAACAAAGGCTGCTTCTTTAAGTTCGTTTTCATCCATATGGATTGTAGTATCGCCATCAACATCGCAATAAAAACCTGTAAGAATATCGTTTGCGAGGCCCCATGGCTGAGATTTATAATAACGGATATTTTTTACTTTAAGGCCAGCTTCCTCCATAACTTCACGAGCTACAGTTTCTTCAAGAGTTTCTCCTATTTCTGTAAAACCAGCAACAAGAGCATTATTAGCATAACCTTTGCGATATTTAGTAAGTAAAAGTTTATCTCCATTTATTACACCAACAATTACAGCAGGCATAATTCGTGGGTACATTGTATAACCACAATTTTCATCAGAACAAATCATTGCACGTTCTGTTTTTGAATGAATTGTTTTACATCCACAACGACCACAGAATTTAGTATCGCGATACCAGTCTGCAAGATGTTTTGCAGTCATCATAGCCATAACTTTATACATAAAATCCACTTCAGTATCACGAATCTGTCGAATATCTGTAAATTCAAAGTCTGGAATCTTTACATCGTTTTTCTGATACAAAAAGTATGCTTCCTTCTCCCCTTCTTTATTAGATATAGAAAAAAGAAAAATAAGATTTGTACTATTTATACCATTATCAAATGCATTTTTTACTGTTGGAAAATATACAGCTTCAGTTTCAAGCCTAGCCAAAATCTGCCCTTGTGAAAAAATCATAACTTTGTCTTTATCTGAAGGCGAAACATTTTTTTCGAACTGATTATTTAATTTATAGGGTAAAATATCTTGAATCATAAATTGCAACCTTTTATTTAATTTTAATGAAAAAATACGTTTACTTCTATAATCTCATAACCATCCTAAAGAAACAGGTTTTAATAATGCCTTAGAATTGCAAATCCTAAAAGCTTTTATACATTACATTAACTGCATCCTGCTGTAAGCCAATTTTTTCATAAAACTTGTGATTATCTGCTATAGATATCAGTTGCAAAATGTGTATATTCTGTTTTTTTAATTCTTCTTCCAGATGTTTCAAAAGTTCAGTTCCTATTCCTTTGTGCTTGTATTCCGGCAAAACAAAAATTTCAGAGGCAAAAAAGAAATCTACATCGGCATAAGGATCAACATAACCAAGAACCCCGCCTAGAATTTTTTCACCACCGCCAACAACCGTCTCTACAGCACAAACTCCCATAGCCTGAAAGTTCCCCATAATTGCCTGAATGCGTCGAATTGCCCGTTCATCACTCCAGTTTTCATTCCAAGGTGCCTCGGCGTAGGCTGCCTTCATAACCTGAGAAAGTTCAGGGTAATCGGTTGGAGTTATTGTCCTATAAATCATTTATTCCTCATCTATCTTTTTAGTCATTCTTATTTCTGCAAGATAAGTTCCGTCTTTTAGCATAAGTGAATCCGAGAAGCGACAAACTTCTTCAAAGCCAAATTTTTTATACAAAGCAAGAGCCCGGTCGTTTCCTTCTACCACATCAAGATTAAGTCGAGTCACACCACCAAAGTTTTTTGCAGCAGTAATCATTGCTTCAAACATTTTAGAACCAATGCCCTGTCCCCAGTAATCCTTCAAAAGTGCAATTCCAATATTTGCCCTGTGATGCAGCTTCACTTTCCCATTAAAATCAATCTGACAGTTTCCAGCAATTACACCATCAACTTCGCATACCAGCATTAGCTGCCACGGATTTTCCAAAGAGCCGTTTATAAATTTTTCTTCGCCTTCTATAGAATAACGCTGGCAATCTTCCGGTTCCCGCAAAATAAAATGAGTTTCTGCTGCCGACTTCAAAAGATAGTCGTACAATCCCTGAGCATCACTTTGGCGCCCATTTCGAAGTACCGCTTTTCGTCCGTCTTTTAATGTAAATTTTATGTTTTCTATTTTCATTTTTCTCCCAAACGACCTTCTAGCAAATATTCTATTATATAAGAGATTTTTGATTTTGAATTAAATTTATAAATTAATTATAGTTTGTGCTATAATAGAATTACTGATTTTTCGGAATTTAAAAGGAAAAAAATATAATTACATTAGTTTTTTGTGTTGCAAGTGTGATTGGATTTTTCATTACAAATCCGTCCGCTTATAGCATAGCTATAGCAACCTCTGAACTACAAGCAATCAGATCTTTGGTCTTAATAATCAAGTATTCTTCAAAAGATTAGTTAAAGCTGTATATTCACGAAAATACATACCGCGGCGCATTTCATCTGTTTCGGCATAGTCATTATGCTTTGAAAAAATTTCCACCGCTTTTTCAACCGGAACCCACCGAGGTTCCATTCCAACTTCAATTTCCCGTTTGCAACTATCAATTTCAGATTTATTATCTTCCAGCACGCCGCCGGATTCATATATTGATTTTGATTTTTCGTTTTATAATATAAAAGAATCTCGCCGTTAGGATTAATTCGAATATACAACTCCACATAATAAATCATAAACTGCTTCTTATTTTAGAAAATGCTCCCGCAGAAACTCACCTTGATTTTGCCAGCTGTACTCGCCGCTTCGCTCTGTACATTCTCTACCGCGTTGTCCGTGGCACTATCGCCCAGAACTAAAATCAAGTCGAATTCTGCTCCGCTTTTCTTAAAAATAATCCCCTTAATCTGTGGTTCCTATCTTTCGAATTAATCCTACGAATAAATTTGACTTTCGCGTTTTTTATTTGTATTTTCTAAATGAAAGCACGTAAGTTTTTATTATTATTTTGTTATTTTTTGAGTTTCTACGAATAAAAATGCGGTTTTTGCTAATTTATTCGTATCTCTTTTGTATTTTTGTGATTGTGCTTTCGAAAAAATCTGAAAATCTACGAATAAAAAATGGGTTTTTGATTTTTTAGCCGTATCAAAAAGTGAAAATCGCTGGATGCTGACTGTTAAAGTTCTGAAATTGTACGAATAAGAATGCACTTTTTGCAAATTTATTCGTACAAAATGAGAATTTCACACTTTCCAAACAAAAGATTTCCCGAAAATCATACGAATAAAAACTTCAATTCCGCATTTTTAGCCGTACAAAACCGGAATTTAACATTTTGTCACTCACGAAATTCCCAAAAACTTACGGCTAAAAATACACTTTCCCTACATTTATTCGTACGGTTAAACAAAACGTCTAAATAGCGCCGTTTTGTTTAACTTGTGTTTTCCATGAAAACACCTTAATAGGCTTGTTTCACTCACGCAAACTAATTGCACATCCTCGGAAGTTGAAACTTCCTGTGGTGTCCAATTTTAAGGTATTTTCAGAAAACTACCCAAAACAGAAGGCACACACCACACTCAACAACTCAAAGCCTTCACAAGGAGTCTTATGAAAAGAAAACTTGAAGCACTACCACCAATCACTTATGAAGGTGAATTGGAAAAAAGAAAAATCCAGTTGGAAAAAATCATTAAATCAAAACAAAACATCGTGAATGAAAAATCTCAGTTGAAAGATGCAGGCAAAATCAGAATTGTTCCACACAAAAACACCATGCAGTTTTACCTTATTACAAAAAAAAATGATACAACTGGAAAATATCTTCCCCGCCAGCAAGATGATTTTGCAAAGGCCCTGATTCAATACGATTACGACCAAAAAATACTGCGCTCCGCTAAAAGAGAACTTGTCGCAATAAAAAAATTATTGTCACACAACAAAAAATCTGGTATTCAAATAATTTTCCAGCGCTTTTCGAAAAATCGCAAGCTTCTAGTTGCCCCTGTAACCCTTCCAGATAAAGATTACGAAACCCAATGGCACGCACAAAAAAGTCCCGGAAATGATTCTTTCAACTCCCCGGAATTTCTTACCGCAAATGGAGAAAAAGTTCGCTCAAAATCAGAAGTGATAATTGCAGATACTCTATCCCGTCTTAAAATCCCATACAAATACGAAATGCCCCTTGAATTAAAAAACGGCACAACCATTTACCCGGATTTTTGCTGCCTTAATCTGCGCAACCGTCAGGAAGTTTACTGGGAGCATTTTGGACTTATGGATGACCCCGACTACATTTCAAAAACCATCAGTAAAATCCAAAGTATTCAGGAAAGCGGCTACAATCTTGGAGAAAATTTTATTTTCACAATGAAAAAACCAGAGCTTCCACTAAATCCAAAGTTCGTGCAAACAATGGTGGAAAAATATCTGGCGTAAACCTCCTTAAAAATGGGCACTATAGGAAGTTTAAACCTTCACTTTATACCAATCCTCGCAGGTTAGTAGTAAAATAAAACTATGAAAACCATCAAACTTAAAACCAAGCGCCTCACCCTGCGAACTTATCTCCCTGGTGATGAAATTCAGGCACACGAATATGCCGGCGACACTTCAATCACAATGATGTACTGGCTCCCAAATAAAACTTTTGAAGAAACTGCTGACTACATTAAAAGCGTTATTGAAAACCGGGAAAAAGGTATTACAGATAATCTTGATTTTGTGATTATTCATGAAGGCAAAATTATTGGCAGCATAGATTTGCATTTTGAAGAGGATAAAACTACTGCCTACATGGGTTGGGTTTTGAAAAAAGATGCCCGGGGTTTTGGTTTTGCAACTGAAGCGGCAATTGCAGTTCGGGATTATGCCTTTTCAAAATGTGGAGTTACAAAACTTCTTGCGGATTGCGATGCCCGGAATACCGCCTCCGCCAATGTTATGAAAAAAATCGGGATGCAATGTGTAATGGACAACGGAACCAGAACTTACCCAAAAACTGGCGAAGTGGCAGTTGAGCACATGTATGAACTGAACAAATTGAAAACTCCAGCATATAAGATTGTGGATTATTTTGAACTTCCCGGACCTCAGCAGGCGGATATTATAAATCAACTGGAAGCTCGTAAAGATTTATGGGGTGCTCTCCCCTTCATCATAAATTGTTTGAAGAAAGAGGGACAGCCACAGGTTTCTCCAACAGATGGTGGCTTCCACGATGTACTTGGCCCTGGCAGATTTTTCCTCATGCTGGATGAAGCAAATAAAACTGAAATTACTGTAAATAATAAACAAGGGGCCTGTCCCCGTCTGGCCGCTTTTGTAAGTCTTTCCCGTAATGATGAAGTTGATATTACAATCCCTGGCCGTGAATCTTGGACTCCTTGGATAAGCTGCGTTTTTACATATCCAGAATACCGTGGTCAGCGCTTGTCGGAAAAGTTGATTAATCTTGCGGAAGAATATGCCATCAAGGAATTCAACGCTGAATACACTTATATCTCCACAGACCACATTGGCCTTTACGAAAAATACGGCTATGAATTTTTTACAGAAGCCGGCACTGTTTGGGGCGATCAGACAAGAGTTTTACACAAAAAGATGAAATAGCAGTATATTTTAATTGGAGCTTCTATGAAAAATATTACACGCTTTTTGCTGGTTACTGCCTCTGCAGTTCTTATGGCTGTAAACATTAATACTTTTGTTCATATTGGAGGTCTTCTTCCTGGAGGATTTTCTGGAATCACTTTGCTGCTTCAGGAAGTTTTTAA
>JAZLKI010000027.1:0-2636 GCA_045597485.1 Treponema sp. | reverse complement strand
ACGAATTGAGTTTTTGAAAAATTGTGGTCCTATTGAAGTTGATGAAGAAGCAGTTAATGAATTAAGGAGAATCAGCACTTTATGATTTTAGCAGATACAAATATTCTCATTGATTATTTTCGCGGTCAGAATAAGGAACTTATAACTAATGTTGATTCTCTGGAAATTGGCATTTGCGGAATTGTAAAAACTGAACTTCTACATGGCGCACGAACTGATGATGAAGCCGACAATATGCTTAAAACTTTTTCGTCATTTGAATTAATTACCATCGACGAATACGACTGGGAATTTTCCGGCCTTATGCTCCAGAATTTCCGTCAAGAAGGATATTCAATTCCCGTAACAGACGCATTTATTGCCTATTTGGGAATTAAATACGACATTCCAGTTTGGACAAAGGACCATCACTTCAAGCTGATTCAGGCGGTTTATCCTGAATTAAAATTGTATGATTGTAATTTACAAATATCAAACTAACTTACAGGGGCTGTCTAAAAAAGTTCAATTTGCGGTGGTTGAGCTTGTCGAAACCACCATATTTAGTGTAATGGTCATTTCGACAGGCGATCAATGATCGCTACAGTTAATACTTATTGGATAGCCCCTTTTTTTATCTACAACATCAATTCCTTTCGTGATTCAATCCCAAGCTTTTCAAAAATTGTGGCCATGTGGCGTTTTACAGTTTCTGCACTGATGAATAATTCTTCTGAAATCTGGGCGTTGGTATATCCTTTTGCCGCAAGCCTTGCTACTTCAATTTCCCTGCGGGAGAGTTTGGAAAAGTCAAGTTTACTGCCAGAAGTGGAACTCTGTGACTGTTTCACTGGTTCTTTATCAAACGACTTTCCTCGATTCAGACAATTTTTGAAAATCATAAAAATAACTCTGAACAAAACGCCAATCATCAGTGGTCGGAGACGCACAAGAATCATCACGAATATTGAAGAAATTTGTCCGCTATTTGCAACTGTATCGACATCAGCTTTTTCAAGAATTCCAACAAGCAGAAGCATTTGAATTACAGAAATCATTATGCCTGCAGTGATGGAATTCCGTTCCAAGTGATTCCAAACATCAGTTTTACTTGCAGTGAGAAAGGTAATGATGATAATTGTGACACTAACTGCACATAAATCCAAAATCATAAATCACCATTTATTCAGCTGCGCTATTAACTCTTGTTTCCACAACCATCAGTACAAAATTCATAAGAACTGCATAAAAAAGAGTAATAAGGCTAACTGCAAGATTCGGATACAGTGATGATTCATCTTCCAGATTATACATCATGCCAATCCAGCCAATAACAGTAGCACTAATTGCCCCAAGCCAGTTCAAAATTTCAGTTGTTTTTACAACATTCAAATAAAGATTTTTTTGAGCAATATTAATTTTACCATTAGAAAATACAGTTTTTACCGCTCCCCAAAGGTTTTTCAAGTTGCCCGAAATCCCGATCAGCGGAATTGTAAAAATCACAATAATCAACAAGGATGGTAAATCTACAATCGCTCTGACTGCATCTCTTTGACTTATATAATGAGGAATATTTTCCCATAGATATACACCGGCAATAACAAGAAGCAAAATCATCCCTATCACAAGTTTTACAATTTTTTTGCCAGTAATTTTCGTTTCAGACATTGCAGTTTCATCAACTTCTGCCATATACAAAATAATCGATTTTTTTACTTTAGCCTTGCAGGTATAAATCATCATTTCAAAAAGACAGAGATACACCACCGATGTAAATTGCACTGCACTATTAGGACCAAGACTATGCATATGGACACTTTCAAAAGGAGTATTTGCAAGAATATTTATAAAACACAAAATCGGAATAAACAGAGCACTATACATCAGGATTTTTGAAGCCAGATTCAAAGCAATCTCTGTTTTCTGCAATTGTTCCAGACTAAGTTCCCTAAACTTCTTCTTATTATAGAAGATTCTGATAAAAGCCTTTCCGTAGCCCGAAATAAGAATACACGCTATAAAAACTAGGGTAACTCCAAGAAAATCACGCAAATCAAAAACATCAACAACTCTACCACCACTTGTAAGCGCAGCCAGCAAACCGGCACATCCAATAGGAATAAGAGACAAAACTAAATTTAAAATCATACTCACCTCGAAAAATAATTTGTTGCGGCCACAACTAGTCTAATTATCCGCCCGTAACCCCACAAAAACAAGGGTGCAAAAGTTGTAATTTCGGGTTATTTTTTTATTCAGGGTATTCCCCTCGTTGCACTCGGGTCGCTACGTTTCAGGTTCCGCTATCGCTCCAGCCGCTTCCTTCGTCCGTTCGTTATCACTCTCTACCTCAGTCCAGTGGCCGACTTCGCCGCCTTCCACATCGCTAATACAGAATATAATTGAGTAAATATAAATTGTCAATATTGAATTCTTTTATTGTCAAAATTATTTTTTTATGCTATATTAAAAGTATGAAAGAGATTCTTATAAAATTACGCGAAAAAAATCGTTATACACAAACTGCAATGGCTAAGCTGCTGGAAGTTTCAAGACAGTCTTATATGAAGTATGAAACTGGTGAAGTTGAACCTCCTGTAGAAGTAATCCGCAAGCTTCAGAAAATCTACAATGTTCCTTATGATGTATTAATA
>JAZLKI010000026.1:0-7458 GCA_045597485.1 Treponema sp. | reverse complement strand
TCTGGATGGATATAATAATGACCATCTTTTGCAACATGGGCTACAACAGTTTGAGATGCAGTTTCGTTTTTTGCTACTACCTTAAATCTATCTTGAAAAGTTTTCTGGTTTTTATGAGTTTTTAACCGTTCTGGTAAATCGGCATATTTTAATCGCTCGTGCTGTGCATTCCATTTATTTACAGCAATACGATAAATCTCTAAATCTTGTTCCTTATGACTTCTACTACAATAATATGTCACTGGCATTCCCGGAACAGGACTTCTAACGCCACTATCTATAAGCCATGGGTCTGGATTATTTCCAAGCTGGCAATTGTGAACATCGCCTTCACCTGCATGAATAACTGGCAGATCTGAAAATATAGCACTTACATGAGCATCTGTATGAATATGTTCTGGCCACTGAAAATCAAAATTATCTGCATCAGTTCTTTTTCCAACTATAATTATTCGTTTTCGGTTTTGAAGGACTCCATAATCTCGGGCATTTAAAACTTCTAAACTGATTTTATAACCTGCATTATTGAAAGCAGACATCATCATATCAAGATAACGATAGCCCTTTTCATCTTTTGCGCTCAATAATCCAAGTACATTTTCAAAGACAAAATATCTTGGTTGATATTTTTCAAGAAATTTCACATAGAAAGAAAATAAATAATTTCTTTTATCGTGGAGCATATTATCAGGATCTCTGGAACGCCCCATAAGAGAATAAGCTTGGCAGGGTGGTCCTCCAACAATCAAGTCTATTGGTTCATTTCCTTTTAAAGTGTCTATATTATTGAATATTGATTTTAATGTTTTCGCACTGATTTCTTCGCAAATAACAGAATCTAGTTTTTCTTTTGGTATATATGAATACAACTTATCTCTTGAAATCTGTCCTGATGTATATTCAATGTAAGGAGTTAGATTGTTTGTCTGTTCAAGATAATGAAACGCCGTTCTAGTTTTAAGGGTATAACAAGCAGATTCGCTGATTTCTACATGGGCAACCGGTTCAAAACCAGCTTTAATAAATCCTTCTGAGAGTCCGCCAGCTCCAGCAAATAAGTCTAAATAACGCATTATACTGGCACCTCCCTACATCAAGCTGTAATATCCCCATTAAACAAAAATTATATATAGAATTTCCCAAATTTTCAACATAATTCTTGACGTACGCCTATTTTGTACGTATACTTTAATTAACATATATAGGTATGTCATACCTGTGTTATGAACCATGTATTTACATGGATGCCTAAGGAGGGCGATTTATAGGAATAAATTAATATTAACGAGGACACAAGAATGAATTTTCAAGATGTTCTAAAGAAACTCAAAAAGGATGGATGGTACGTAGTAGACCAAGTTGGTTCTCATGTACAACTAAAACATCCTACAAAGCCGGGAAGAGTTACCCTTCCGAAGCATGGTAGCAAAGATATTCCAATTGGAACAATAAAGAGCATAGCTAAACAAAGCGGTATTGAACTTCCATAAGAGAAGAAAAAAAACAGCATATGACAGACATTCATATGCTGCTTATTATCATATATTAAGCTATAAATTAGCAGGTAAAAAAATGAACAAATTAACATATCTCGCTGTATGTGAACCAGATAAAGAAAATGGGTTCGGTGTATATTTTCCTGATTTACCAGGATGTGTAACTTACGGTTCTGATATTGATGATGCTAAAGTAAACGCAAAAGAAGCGTTAGAGTTGCATATTTATGGAATGCAGGAAGATGGAGAAGTGCTTCCAGAACCAAAACAATGTATTGAAAATACAAAAGAAGGTGATTGTATATTGGCAATCACTGTGTATCCAGAATTAGTCAAAAATGAATTAGACAATAGAAGAGTAAAAACAAATTGTACAATTCCAGCTTATTTAAAAAGAGAAGGAGAAAAGGAAGGTGTAAATTTTTCTCAACTACTTGAATATGCATTAAAAGAATTGTTATCTGGTTCTAAACAAAGAGTAATAAACTCAAGTTTATAAAAAAAATTGATGTAGGGGGCATTGCGGGGGATGTGCCCCCGCAGAAGGTGTAGCGACCAACGAAGTGGGCGCGCAGGGGAAGGTTTTCCCCTCCTTACTCCTTCTACCTCAACCAATTTTCATCCAGCAAAAAGTCTTGTACGCCGACATATTGAATGCCTTTTTCGTCGATCCAGGGTTCCATGTCATCTTTTACAACGACGATTTTTTTGAATGAATCATCTATTCTTTTTAAGGAATTAGTCTCCTGGTTCTGTTTTTCTTCTGTATCAAGATTCAAAGCGGACTGGATTTAAGATATCTTGGACGGTCAATCATACCTTCGAAATTTTTGCGTAAATACGCATTTTTACCGATTTAATTGTAGTGTTATTGATGAGTAAAAACAAGAAGAACTTTTAGCCTTTGATTTCCAGTTCCGAGTCGGTACATTCTTCCAGCCATTCGATAATCTGGTCGGTAACTTTTTCAATTTTTACTTTTGAATCTTTCCCACGAATGGCACATTCCCAGACGGTACAGTAACGCCAGCAGCGGTCTTTGTAGATTTCTTTGATTTCTTCGTCACGCTGACGGTTGCGGGTAAACTTTTTTTGCCAGAATTGTATGTTTGATTTTGGCATTCGGTAATATTGGCAGTTTTCATGTGCATGCCAGAAACATCCGTTTACAAAGATTACAGCGTAGTATTTGGGGAGAACAAGATCTGGGCTACCGGGATAACGCCGGTCGCATACTCGGAAACGGAAACCTGCTCGGTGTAGGGCAGAACGAATTTTCTTTTCGATGGAAGTGTCTCTGCTGCGGATGTGAGACATTACTGTATGACGTTGTTCGTTTGTAATTGTGTCCATTTTTATGATTTATCATTATACAATACCCTATTTTATTAAGAAATTATATAATTTTCTCGAGATACGATCATGAAACAAGTAACAGTAAGCGGCGCAATCATTTTACGCGAAAATAACGGAATAAAAGAAATCTTAGCAACTCAGCGAGGCTACGGCGATTTCAAAGGTGGTTGGGAAATTCCAGGTGGAAAACTTGAACCAGGTGAAACTCCAGAACAGTGTATTGTTCGTGAAATAAAAGAAGAACTTGCCACAGAAGTAAAGGCTGAAAAAATCCTCGGTGTTGTAGATTATGACTATCCTACATTCCATCTGACCATGCATTGTATTTTATGCACAATTGTTTCTGGCGATTTGAAACTTCTGGAACATGAAGCAGCTAAGTGGGTGAATAAGGATACTTTGCATTCGGTAGAATGGTTGCCTGCGGATGAGCTGATTTTGGATAAGATTGAAGAAATTTTGTAACTAAACTTTCCATCCATATTCAACCCCATTGAACACTGCAGTAAGATATTCATCGTCAGGAACAGTATTACTCTTTGCACTATTGCAGTGGGGACATGCTAAAACAAAATTCCAGAGTTTAATATCATGTTCCAGTAGATTTCAGTAAAGCGCGAAGCAAGGCTATCCTAAGAAAGAAGCTTTGAATCTATATCTATAATAAAAGACATTATCAATAATCGACTTGAAAAAGGCATATTTATAAGTTGTTGTATGTCGAGAATTTCCGGACAATGCTCTGTTAACTAATGCGATTAAATTTACAAAAAACATTGTTTTCAAGTTATAATAAAAATATGAATAAAAACATAAAAGCTTTAGGTTCATTATTTTTTTTAGTTATATCTTTTACGAGTCTACATGCAAAGGAAACTTCCATCGGGAAAGATGTAAAAAAAGCTCTTAGCTCTTACGCCGGAATGGCAGAACTAAAAAACCGTGGATTTAATATAAAATCCATGGAGAACCTTGAGTCTTTGGAAGAAATATACAATTACTTGTATCCATATATGGTTCAAGATGGAATTTCCCTTGATAATGCTATTAGTTTTTATGATAAGAAATCTTATAGAACCTACAATTTTAAGCAGCATTATACTGTTCAGTTTACTGATGATTATGGAACCAAAGCTGAACTTGCAGCAAAAGGTTATAAAGAGAATGAAATATTTGCTTATTTCTCAAAAGGAATGGATGTTTACCGTGGTGGAAAATTTATCTGGGAAAAACAAAAATCGTTTCCTGAGTTTGGTGAATGGAATATAAAACAATTTCCTCCTATCAGTGGAGAAAACTTCATTTACTTTTATCCTCTGTATTATACAGAAAAATTCTATCCTTACTATTGGAAGCAAGCCGCAAGTAAAGATTTTATCATCCTCGATTTGCGTTTATCTAATTACGGAGAATATCCAATCTCTTTATTCTTTGATTATCTCGATGATGTAAAATATCAGGGAAAATTAATTGTTATTATGGATTTTTCCAGTTCTACAAGTGAATGGCTTTTAGGATACAAAAAGACTAAATGGCAGAACGGACAGGAAGTTTCTAGAAGTTTTACATTCATCACGATTGGTGAAAATACTCCTGGTCTTGGAAATTTCACCGGGCAATGGAAAAGAATGGAATCCGATAATTTAGTTATTTGGGGTATCAGACCTAGTATTAATCAATGGAAAAAATATGATGAAGGTGTAGGTATAATGCCAGATATCTGGGCAGAAAACTCAGAAGATATTTTTAAAACAATTGAAGTTTTTACAGGTATAAAAAACTTTTCGTCTTATGTTTCAACCTATCAGAAATATATAAGTTTATATTCAGAAGGCGATGATAATTTTAATTATCTTTTAAAACTTCCACCCGCCATATACAAAACTTCAGATGAAAAGTACTTCATGGAAATTTTTGAGCAATATTACAATCTGATTGAAAAATATATCAGGAATTTCATATTTTTTAAGGCACAGAATTTTTACACTTTTGATATTCCCGAATCTTTTAATCACATTGACGACTATAAAGTATATCTAGATTATTTATCAAGATTATTAGACACCCAGACTAAGTGGTACGATTTTTGTTATACAAATATTGATAAACGCTCAGCAATACATAAATCATCTTTAAATAAAATCTGGAACAAAGCAAAAGGCTTGTCAGCAGAAGAATATTTACAGGAACTGGAAATAACTGTTGAAAAATCCATTACAATCAGCGAAAAAGACTTAAAGGATATAACAGATGATGATTATATGGATATTCTTGCTTCCAGATTAGAGTTTGCAGAAGATGTTAAAACTCCAAACCGAAGGCTGGAAGGCGTTTTCCTGTTATTTAATAAATTAGATATTCTCCAGAAAGAAGGTTTTGATCTTCACAAAATGGATTATATGACAACGCCGGAAGAAATCATAAATTATCTGCAGCCATATTTCCTGTCACCGGAAGGATATCCACGGGATCTTCACACAAACATTAATATTTCAACAAAGGACGGAAAATATTATTCAATCAGACAAACGTCCCGTTACATTGTTTTTAATGATGAATATGGAACAAAAGCTCAGCTGGAAAAAAAAGGCTATAAAGAAAATGAAACCATGTTCTATTATCCATATCATGATGGTAAATTCTGGAAAGACCAGAAAGACTGGCGTACAGGAAGACAAATCATGGCGTTACCAAATTATCAATATGAGCAAACCGAGTGGGCTTTAAAATATTATACAACCGATAAATCTGTATATTTCAAATTTCGAAACTTTCCACATCCTAAGAATGGAGGCCCAAAAATCGAGGATGAAGAACTTCAGAAAATGATAGACCAGCTGGCCCTGGAAACAGATAAGGAAAATGTAATTTTTGATATTTCAAAAAACACAGGTGGAGATGGATTTACATCTCAAAAAATTTCTGAGGCAGTACAAAAATCTGGCATAAAAAATGTTTATATTATTATCGATAAGGGAGCTTTTTCTTGTGGTGACCATTTCCCTCTTTGTGCAAAAGACTTTTATTTTACGCAGCAGAATGTCACATTAATTGGTTACCCAACAATGGGAGGAACTGGTTCTGGAGATGCTGAAACCTACATTATCAATTTCCCTGATTTTCAGATTGAAGCAGATATTGCTACCAGTTTTCAAAATTCAGAAACTGAACATGAAGGATGGGGTGCCACTCCGGATGTTTATGCAGATACTTTGGAGGATGCTCTTGGAGCTGTAAAGACACTAACCGGAGATAATGAGATCTTACCTTTTGAATCGAAACAGCGAAAGCAAAGAAATAAAAATCAAAAACGCTGGCTGATTAATGATACTATTTATGAAATAGAATAAATCATCTTTTTGAATCTTACTGTATCGCACTTGTGAAAAGCAATTTCAAGGTCAGATTTCGTAATTGTTATCCTTTTATTTTAACCCAGCTTTCCATCTGACAATGTATTGTATTTTGTGCACAATTGTTTCTGGTGATTTGAAACTGCTGGAACATGAAGCGGCTAAATTGGTGAATAAGGAAACTTTACGCTCGGTTGATTGGCTTCCTGCGGATATGTTGATTTTAGATAAGATCGAAGAGATTTTGTAACTCATTATTTAATAACAGTATTGTTTTTTTTGCTAATAACGAGCTTCCCTACCTCTCTAACTCTCCCGCATACTCCATAATCCCGCCAATCTCAATTACATTCGCATACCCAAAATCCACCAGCTTCTGGCTGCTTTGTTTTGATCTTCTTCCAGACCGGCAGTAAATATAAACAGTCTGCTCTTTATTTTTAATTTTTTTTCTCAGCATCGGCCTTCGTAAAAGTTTCATTCGTCAACTGAACAGCGCCTGGAATGTGTCCGCCTGCATATTCTTCAGGAGTTCTAACGTCAAGAAGAACAAAATCTTTGTCATTAGTCATGAGCTTTAAGCCTTCCTGCATAGAAACAGATTTAAATGTATTCATCTTAGCCTCCTTAGGTTTTACTTCTTTTGCATTACAAGAAGCTAGAAAAAATATGGAAATCAAAATGAGTAATAAGTTTTTCTTCATAAAAAATCTTAAAAGGAAATTAGAAATTACTTCCGTTCCATCCCCAGTTACTGGTGCCGAAATATGCTACATACACTGCATCACCCGGAATTCCTAACTGCGCATTCAGAATCTCGCAAACTTTTGCTGTCATCTTGTCGCTTTGGCCGGCATCGATATTTCCAAGGGCTTTTACTTCTACAAAAGCACCTTTATCCATCTTCTTGCCTGCAAAGTACAAATCCTGATTATGTGTAAGGCCACTAGTGGCCGTTGTTCAATAGCAAACCGTTAAGAAAATTGCGAAAGCAATTTTTAGGTTTACTTACTCTGATTAATCATAAGGTAGGTTTCTGGTTTTCCCATAATGCTGATAGCTTTTCCAAGTTCAGCTTATAATACATTTCTTTTTTCTTCTGAGAGACTAAGTGTAGTCTCAACTTTAATCATAGGCATAGCGATTTTATCCTCCTAAATAAAAATCGATAAACGGACATGTCAAGGCTTTAAGCGTAGCGCGCCTTGACGTGGACGTATAACGGTTTTTTCCTCCTGATTTTATGTAATCTT
>JAZLKI010000025.1:0-3844 GCA_045597485.1 Treponema sp. | reverse complement strand
CCAGGCACGTTCTTCTGTTTCAGGTAAACCGTACTTTTCTTTACCAAGAGCGATACACTTCATAAGAAAGGCCATATTTCTTGCAAGAACGCGCATTGTCTGTTTACCTTCTTCATCCATCTGGGCATCCCCTTCGGCACGTCCGTGAATTGAGTTCCAATACTGACTTGAGGCAACAGGCATATTGCTGATAGTAAAATATTTATTCAATTCATCAAAAGCTGCCGAACATCCTCCACGTCTTGCACAGACAACGCTTGCACCAACTTTCATTGTTTTATCAAATGATGAACTGTAAAAAAGTCTGTCCAAAAGAGCCACTAAAGTTGCATTTGCAGAAGCATAATAAACTGGACTTGCAAGAACAAGACCTTCAGCTTCTTTAAATTTTTCTGCAACTTCATTTACGATATCATCAAAAACACATTTACCAAGATTACCGCAGGCACCGCAAGCAACACAGCCTCTAATATCCTTGTTTCCAACCTGAACGATTTCTGTTTCAATTCCTTCTTTATCAAAAACATTTTTCATTTCTGATACTGCAAGTGAAGTGTTTCCGTTTGCACGTGGACTTCCATTTAAAATTAATACTTTCATTTTTCTGCTCCTTTTAATTTATAATCTATAAGTAAATCTACCAGTTTTTTATTATCTTTTGAAAACTTGCTGTAATATTTTAATAACTGGTCAAACTCAATTTCGGCTGATGGATTATCTTTTAAAGAAAGATAAAATTCCCTCTTACACATTTGATTTTTATAATGTGAAAAATAGAAATTTCTTTTATCTGTTATTGTAACAACTTCAGGAAAATATGTTGTGCTTGTTCTACTTCTTGATTTTCCAACCTGAATTTTAAATCCTGTAATTTCATTCCAGGGACAAATCAATTTTTCTTTTCCAATAAAGTTTACTTTATAAATTCCGTCATTGTGAAGTTCCCATCTGCTATTAACACAAACTGAAAATGAAATAAGGCCTAACAAAATATTAAAAACAACAACTCCGGCTTTGAGGTTTTTAAATTGCTTTTCATATTTTGCAGGTTTTCTGTGTTTTGGAATTTTCTGATTTTTTCTTTTATCCTGGTTATACTTCTTTTCTAAAATTGAATAAGGCATAAAACCAACACCCGCCAAAATAATAGCGGGAATAATAATAAATAGATAAGCAGCAGTTTCTTTATAAGCAATAACATCAGGCTTTTTACTTACAATAAAAGTTGTTAAAGCCATGATTGAAAAAATAAGACCAAATTCCAATACGAACATAAAAAGAAGTGAGAGGATAATTGCCGTGTTTAATTTTAATTTTTTAGCTTCTTTCTTTTTCATAGAGTTCTAATTTTCTGATAGTTTTCTGAATAATTTCTTTTTTGAAGGTAACAAAGTTATAGAAAATTAACAAGACATTTATCTGGAATAATAAGTAAAAGCGATAAAACTTACTGTAAATATATTTAACATTATAGGTAATTTTATTTAACTTTAAATCTAAAACATACTAATTTAAAAACATGAAAGAAACACTTTTATATTTACGAGAAATAAATCATTACTCGCAATCTTACATTGCAAAATATCTGAATATCTCAAGACAAATGTATTCAAAATATGAAAATGGGGAAGTTGATGCCGGAGTAAAATCTGTTGTTGCTTTATGTAAGCTCTACAATGTCCCATATGATGTTATTCTGGAAAACAAACTTTCAAAGAAAGATTCTGTAGAATATAAAATAAAAGAGGATTTCAATTACGATTTATCTGTTGCATCTCTTGAACCAGCTTATTCTGCGTCATCCTTAAAATCGAATTCAAAAACTGGATACTATTATAATCAGATTCTTTCGCTGCTTCCTCATCTTGTTTATTCAGAAGAGCTTGATCTTCTTTCTAAACTTGCAAAAAAAGTTGAAATTCAAACAGAAAAAATAAAGATTGAAAATCATGCAAAAAATATATCCGAAAAGGATGCACAATTTTTATTCGAACATTTTAGCGGAATGGGTCAGGGACTTGATTTTGAAACAGAAAATCTTTCAAAAAAGCATTTAAGTGACACAAATCAGTTTTTGGATGGAGAATATAATGGAAGTTCTTATTGATACAAACATAATTCTAGACTGGTTTTTAAAACGAAATCAATTTTATGAAAGCAGCAAAACTGTCCTCAATAAATGCTGGTTTGGTAATATCAAATCTTTTATAACTGAATTACATTATTACAAGGAACGTAAAAGATTTTACTAACTCAACTGTTCAAGCCATAACTCCTGAACAATTTTTGGAAATTCTGAACCAATAGGTCTGGCTTTCTTTTTGTACTGATCAAAATCAATGTTTACATTCAAATTCTCTTGGAATGAGTCTTTCATCTGCAATAGATATGTTTCTTCATCAGGCAGTAAAAGAAAACCGATTCCCTTGCTCTCTTGATTCAAAAATTGTTTCCGCAAAGATACAGGATATGACTTCAACTTACCCAGTTGGCCCTAACGATTTACTAATTGCTGCAACAGTTCTTGCAAACAACGGAACTCTTGTTACCCACAACACAAAAGAATTTTCCCGTATAGAAGATTTACGGATTGAAGACTGGACTGAATAAAAAACCTCCGCATTTGCGGAGGTTTTGGCTTTATTTAGCAACAACTATCTGATAGATCGCACAACACGGAAACCACGGTTATCGTCCCTGTCATCAGGGAAGTATCTGGTACGGCCAGAAACAGCGCAGACGCAAGCAAGATCGTTGTAACCGCCACCACGGCGGACACGGCGATAGTCAGAAGCGGCACCGCAAGGGTCGACTGCATTTCCTCCGGTTGCTACATCACCATACCTGTCCCAGCACCATTCACATACATTTCCTGCCATATCGTAAAGATTAAGGCTGTTTCCATCTTTAAGTCCTACTTCATGTGTTTTATAGCCTGAATTACCTCTATACCAGCCTACTGTTGCAAGGTTATCATCATTTATCAGATATGCTGATTCGTCATAAATCATTTTACCGTCTTTTGTGTTTACCTTTCCAAACGCATTTTTCCATTCTGCAGACTTAGGGTTTCCGCCTCTTGCTGCGTATTCCCATTCTGCTTCTGTTGGTAAGCGATACCCTTTTTTTGTTATATCCATGTATGGAGTTTTATATGCCAATGCATCAGCCTTTGTATATGCAGTTGTTTTTGCTTCATCACTAAAGTAAACCACATCTGCATCTGTCATTGTCTTTTTTGTAAGTTCATTACAGAAAGCTACTGCTTCATAATGGGTTACTTGCTCTACCGGGCGGAGATTCTGTGTTTCTCCTTCTGACACATCATCTTTGAAGTAACTTGGTTTTTCTACTCCCATTACAGCAGTATAAAGTTCCTGTGTCACTTCGTACTGGCTCATTACAAATGGGCTTAATGTAACCTTGCGATCCTTAATAAATACACCTTTCCAGTCTGGTTCATCCTCTGGTGGATTTACATAAGTGTTCCATGAAGAATCATCTTTCATGTCCACCACGCCTGTTGTTCCTTCTGGTACAATGGCTACTTCACTTGTTTTTTCATATTTTGTTCCATCAATTGTAATTCCTTTGCTTACTACATCACCAGGTTTAGGTTTACAGCCCATAACAGCACATGCCATTAAAACTGCAAGTGCGCCCGCACTAATTTTCATGATACTTTTTTTCATAGTATCCCTCTCTAAAAAATGAATTTAAAAACAAAAAGGCATTCTACCGCACATTGTTAAATGCACGACAAAATGCCTTTGAATTTACGAAATAATATTTTGCTGACGAAAGACTATTTACCCGTGAGCTGGTGAGCTGGTGAGCTGGTGAG
>JAZLKI010000024.1:0-36499 GCA_045597485.1 Treponema sp. | reverse complement strand
GCAGGTTTTGATTTAGTATTGTGACCAAGGTTCAACTCTTATGAGTGTTCCTTAATTTGTGTGACAACCTTCTGCCTGCTTCCTAGTCCCGTCAGACTAAGAATACCTTGTTGCTTTAATCATAGCTACATTGTGATTTGTCTTAATATTTATAAAACAAGTTGAAGAGTATTTTAAATAATCAGAAGTCTGCTAAAACTTTAGACTGCAGAGTCAAAAATTGCAAAAAAATGACAAAAAAGATGCTCCAGTTAGAATCAATGAAGTTCTTAAAAACATTCCAGATATATTTTTGTATACACATTAGAGTAAATCGAATAATATAGAAGATATATGGCTGAAGACTTAATTAAAACCTTTACTAGTGATTTTGACATTATTCTCGTTATAGAAGTTAAGACTGGAGCTATGGTAATACAGCAGTGCGAGGCTAGTCTTTTAGATTGGACTCAAGAAGCTATAGAAGATGGTTATGACACCTATTCAAAATTAGCGGCTAGAACCTTTTTGTTCCCAGAAGACAGAGACTGGATTCAAACACGAACTTCCCTTGAATTTGTAGTAAACGCTCTTAGAAAGGAAAGTGTTTATTTTGTAAATTATCGTATGCGGGATGAAAAAGGAAATACAATTTTCTATCAGATGAAGTATGCCCGCGTTGGCGATGCAGATAATTTTGAAAAGATTGTAATGGGTGGTCATAACATTGACGAATCTGAACGTACAACTTTCCGTTACATGGAAGAAGCTGCCACTGCCCATCACAATGCAGTAATTGCAAGTCTTGCTGGAGATTTTGATTACATCGGTTATATTAATCTTGAAACAAAACATGTTCGCCGTTTCCATGCGAGCGAAGTTTTTAAAAATATTATTAGTACAATTGACCAGAATTTACATACTTACGAACGTCTTGATGAATTTTTCAAAAAGATTGTATGCGAAGAAGATAAAGAACAATTTTTTAAGAATATTGCTCATGAAAATATTAAGAAAGAACTGGAATTTTCTTCTTCCTATGAAATATATTTCCGCGTAAGTTTAAATAATGAACTTTTTTACTATAAATTAAAATTAGTAAAAGATGCACATGATCCAACTGGATTAATTATTGGTTTGCTTAGTTTTGATGAACAAGTTCGGGCTCAAATTCAGCACAGGGAACAGGCTAGGGCTCGCGAACTTATTGAAAAGCAGTTGGAAATGATGATTACAGAGCGTACTGTAGATATTCAGAAAAAGAATAAAGCTCTTAATCGTATTAACGAAGATATTCTGGAAATGATTGGTGATATTACCGAAGCCAGAGATTTGGAAAGTGGAGAACATATTCGTCGTGTAAAAGGTTTTACTCATGTTTTAGCTCAGCAGATTATGCAGGATTGGCCCGAATATGGTCTTGACCAGGAAAAAGTTGAACTTATTGCCAGTGCAAGTGCTCTTCATGATATTGGAAAAATTGCTATTCCAGATGCAATCTTACTTAAACCTGAGCATTTGAGTCCTGAAGAATTTGCTATAATGAAAACCCATACTACAAAAGGCCCTGAACTTTTGCGCAAGGCTCCTAAAGACTGGTCGCCAGCATATCTTGAAACAAGTATGGAAATCTGCCATTTTCACCACGAAAAGTATGACGGAAAAGGTTACCCTCTTGGCTTAAAAGGTGATGAAATTCCAATTTCGGCACAAATCGTTTCTGTTGCAGATTGTTATGACGCTCTTACTTCAAAAAGAGTTTATAAAGAAGCCTTTTCAAGTACAACTGCCTATAAAATGATAAGTGAAGGGCAGTGTGGAGCATTTTCACCTAAGATTTTGAAATCTTTTAAAAAGTGTATGCCTATTTTTGATAAACTTGATATGGCTGAAGTGTCGGGGGCATCATATACATCTTCTTTAACAATGGTAGAAAAACTTGCCAATAAACGCATTCTTTACGTTGAAAGCAATGAAATGAACCGTATGATTGGTCGCGAAATGCTGGAAGGTGAAGGTGCAAAAGTTGTTGAAGTTTTAAGCGGAGCATCGGCAATTGAAATTCTTAATTCTGTTGAAGAAGACACCTTTGATGCTGTTATTCTTGATGTAAAAATGTCAGATATAGATGGCCCTTCCACCGCCAAAATCATTAGAAGTGGAAATACAGAAATGCATAAAAAAATTCCAATTATTGCCATTTCTGAAGATGACGATGAAAACGAAGTTAAACGTTGTATGTTAAGCGGAATGAATGCTTTCTTGAAAAAGCCTATAAAAATTTCTGACTTAACTAATACAATTTTACAGCTAACAAATAAGAAGTAGTAATAAATTATGACAGTAAATGAACTCAAAATTGGTGAATCTGGAAGAATTCTAAGTGTTGGTGGTTCAGGTGAACTTAGACAGCATTTTCTTGATATGGGTGTTATTCCCGGTGGAATTGTTACTTTGGTGAAATTTGCGCCAATGGGCGATCCTATGGAAATTCGTGTATTTAACTATGAACTTACCCTTAGAAAAGAAGAAGCTTCCCATATAGAGATTGAATTAATTTCGGAAGATGAAAAAGAAACAGTTATTCCATCTCCTAAAAACGATTCCCAGCCTGCAACTAAGGTTTGCCACCCAGGTCTTGGTGAAGAGGGTATTTTTCACGAAAAGGAAACAGAAAATCCTCTACCAGCAGGTACAACTTTAACTTTTGCTTTGGTAGGAAACCAGAACTGTGGTAAAACTACACTTTTTAATCAGCTAACTGGTTCAAATCAGCATGTTGGAAATTTCCCTGGTGTAACAGTTGACCGTAAAGATGGCGTAATAAAAGGGTATCCTGATACTTTAGTAACTGATTTGCCAGGTATTTATTCTATGTCGCCATATACCAGCGAAGAAATTGTTTCCCGCAACTTTGTATTAGACGAAAAACCAAAGGCAATTATTAATATTGTTGATGCTACTTCAATTGAAAGAAATATGTATCTTACAATGCAGCTTTTGGAACTTGATATTCCAATGGTAATTGCCCTTAACATGATGGACGAACTTTCTGGTAACGGTGGTTCAATTAACATTAACGAAATGGAAGCTCAGCTTGGGGTTCCTGTAGTTCCAATTTCTGCTGCTAAAAATCAGGGTGTTGATGAATTGATAAAGCACGCAGTTCATATTTGTAAATATCAGGAAAAACCTCAGCGCCAGGATTTCTGCGATAAAGATACCGAAAGTGCTGTTCACCGTTGTATTCATGGTGTTATTCATTTAATTCAGGACCATGCCGAAGCTTCCGAAATTCCTGTTCGTTTTGCTGCAAGTAAAATTATTGAAGGCGATAAAATTATTCTAAATAAACTTGACCCTGACCAGAACGAAATTGAAATGCTGGAACATATTGTTCTGCAGATGGAAAAAGAAAGTGGATTAGATAGAAGTGCAGCAATGGCCGATATGCGCTACAAATTTATTAATAGAATCTGCGCTAAAACTGTAAAAAAACCACACGAAAGTAAAGAGCATATTCGCAGTGCCCGCATAGATAAGGTACTTACTGGAAAATATACTGCAATTCCTCTTTTCATTTTAATAATGTGCTGTGTTTTCTTCCTTACCTTCAACGTAATTGGCGCCTTTTTGCAAGGCCTCCTGGAATCGGGAATAGGGGCTTTGACTCAAATTGTAGAAAACTTTTTCATTCGTGCAAATGTGAACCAGGTGTTACAAAGCCTTGTAATTGATGGAGTGTTTGCCGGCGTTGGTAGTGTTTTAAGCTTCCTTCCAATAATTGTAACTTTGTTCTTCTTCCTTTCTATGATGGAAGACAGCGGTTACATTGCCCGAGTTGCCTTTGTAATGGATAAATTGCTTCGTAAAATTGGTCTTTCTGGCCGAAGTATTGTTCCTATGCTTATTGGCTTTGGTTGTACTGTTCCTGCTGTAATGTCTACAAGAACTTTACCAAGTGAACGTGACCGCCGTATGACAATACTTCTTACTCCATTTATGAGTTGTACTGCAAAACTTCCAATTTTTGCCTTCTTTGTAAGTGTATTCTTTCCAAAACATGGAGGGCTGATTATGAGTGGCCTTTATGTTCTTGGAATTTTAATGGGTATTCTTGTTGCTCTTGTTTTTAAGAAAACTTTGTTTAAAGGCGAACCAGTTCCTTTTGTAATGGAATTGCCAAATTACAGAATGCCTGGTGCCAAAAATGTTGGTCAGCTTTTGTGGGAAAAGGCTAAAGACTTTTTACAGCGTGCATTTACAATCATTTTTATTGCTACAATTGTTGTCTGGGTTTTGCAGAGTTTTGATTTACATTTTAATCTGGTTGAAGATTCATCGAAGAGTATTCTTGCTGTAATTGCGGGTGCTTTAGTTCCTGTTTTCAAACCAACAGGACTTGGAGACTGGCGAATTATAACTTCCCTATTATGCGGTTTTATGGCCAAAGAAAGCGTTGTTTCAACAATGGAAATTCTATTTGGTAACGTTAGCAACGCAATTTCTTCGGCTCAGGCAATGAGTTTAATGGTGTTCAGTCTGCTGTATACTCCATGTATTGCGGCAATTTCTTCTATAAAAAGAGAACTTGGTAAGAGATGGGCAATTGGCGTTGTTCTATGGCAGTGTGTTTTGGCTTGGCTTTCTGCTATCGTAATTTATAAAGTCATGTTATAATTAAAAAAAATTAAGTAGAGAGTTTATAGTGCCTAATTTTTTTAAGAAGATTTTTTTAACAGTTTTATTTTCTCTTTTTTCTGTATATTTGTTTTCCGAATCATCTGATGTAGTTAAAGTGGGGTATTATAGTTTCCCCGGGTATCAGGAAGGAAAAAAGGAAGGCGACAGAAAATCTGGTTATGGATATGAATATCTTCAGAAAATAGCTTCCTATACAGGCTGGACCTACGATTATGTTTATGGTGAACGAGCAGATTTAATTGAACAGCTTAAAACTGGCGAAATTGATTTGCTTTTAGGTTTGCCAAAGCCTTATTTTATAGACGATGCAATTATTTATTCCCGTCACCCAACTGTAATTTCTACTTATTACCTTTTCCAGTCTCCAGGAAACAGAGAAATAAAAGCGGTCTACCCTGAAACTTTCCGTGGTAAAAAGATTGGCTTATTAACAAATTCCGAAGGTACAGACAAAGCACTTTTATATTTGCAGGAAAAGAAAATTGACTGTGACCTTGTGTATTACGACAATTATCTTGATTTTCTTAATGGCTTTTATAATAAAAGTTTTGATGCCTTTGTTGCTACCGACCTTGAACTTACCACTGGCAGTTTTGTCTCAATTATAGATACAATTGGAAATCATTATATGTATGGGGCAATTTCTGCAATGAACCCAAAAGTTGCAGAACAGTTTAATGATGCTCAGGATGAACTTAGAGAGTCGGACCCTTTATATCTGGAAAACTTAAACAATAAATATTTTAATACCAGAATTTCAAATCTTATTAGTAACCGAAAAGATTTTAACTGGCTTAAGAAAAATAATAAACTTGTTATTGCCTGTGCAAATGATTACAGACCTTTTTCTTACGAAGATCCAAAAGGCAATTTCAAAGGTTTATTAGTTGATATGATTCAGGAGATTGGAAAATTTGTTTCTCTTGAAGGAATTGAAGTTGAGTATAAACCATATGAAGATTACACACTTGCCATTGAAGATTTAAAAGCTGGTAAAGCCGATGCAATGTTTCCTTTCTTTGGAGACTTGTATGATGCGGAAGAACATGGGCTCCAAAGTACAAAAGAAGTTTACAGTCTTTCGATGATGCTTGTTGCAAATAAAAATACTGATATCAGCAATTTTAAAACAATTGCCATTTCTAAACGTTCACCTTTGCAGGAATTATACGCCAAATCTTTCTATCCAAATTCAAACTTTTATTATTGTAATGATTTGTCGGATTGTTTGGATGCTGTAAAAAATCATAAGGCAGATGTTACTATCTCTAACAGATTTAAAATTACAAATTATATGAGTTCTAATGATTTTTCTTCATTTGAACTTATTGCTTTGAATAACGAGTGTCCAATTTCTTTTGCGGTTTGCAGGGAAAATGTTGATTTACTTCTTATGTTGAATGGAAGCTTGGATCAGATTGATGGCGAGGCTAAAAATAATTCACTTTATAATAATTCCTATGTAACACCATATTTTAGTTTAAAAGATTTTATAGTTCACAATGCGCTGGTTGTAAATCTTATTGCTTTTTGTTTAATTGTTTTTGTTTTAGTGCTTGCACATTTTTCTGTAAGTAAAACTAAAAAGCGCAATCTTGTTATGCGAAAACAAAAAGAGCAATTGGAAACTTTGTTACGTGAAGAAAAAATCAGTAATGCAACTATTAGTTCTATTGCAAAAATGTATATCTGTGTTTATTACATAAACTTAAACGATTTTACTTTTAAAGAAATGGACGTAAACGATTCCAGCTTACATTTTGTAATTGGTAATGAAGGAAATGCTATCGAAAAATTTGAAGATATGCATACTAAATTTGTTACTCCTGAATATAATTCTGTAATGCGTAAATTTGACAATCTTTCAACTTTGAAGGAACGTTTGGGTAATAAAACTTATATTAGTCAGGAATTCTATGGACCTAATCTTGGCTGGTGTGAGGCACTTTTTATAGCTTCTGGTAGCAGAAATTCAGGAGACATATCTCACGTTATTTATGCAGTTCGTTCTATAGAAAAAGAAAAGGAACTTCTAAACCGTTCTAATACAGATGAACTTACAGGTTGTTATAATCGTCGCTTATTTGAATCTGATATTGCAGAATTGGCCTCTAAAACTTTGGAAGAAGATTTAATTGTAGTTTCATTAGATGTTAATGGTCTTAAAAATGCAAATGATGATATTGGTCATGATGCGGGCGACGAATTAATTATTGGAGCTGCAAGATGCATTGAAAGAGCTTTTGGCACTTATGGAAATGTTTACCGTACTGGTGGTGATGAATTTATTGCTTGTATCAATGCAACAGAAGACCAGTATAAAGATACAGCTGCTTATTTTGAAGAATTAATTCAGAGTTGGTCTGGAAAATTAATAGATAATCTTTCTATTTCTTATGGTGAAGCTTCTGTAAAAAACTTCCCTGGAAAATCTATTACCGAAATTGTAAAACTGTCTGATAAGAGTATGTATGAGGCAAAAGAACTTCATTATTCAAAACGTGGAATTGATCGCAGAAGCAGTTTAGCAGCCTTTGAAACTTTAAGTATGACCTTTAACAAGATTCTAAAAGTGAATCTTGCAACAGACATTTATTCAATTATGGTTATGGATGAAAAAGAGAAGCTCAATTCTAAGGAACTTAGTAATACAATGTCACAGTGGTTTAAGAATTTTGCCGATTCAGGAATGATATTTGAAGAAGATAGGGAAGAATTCCTGGAAAAAGCAAATATTGACTACATGAAAGAATATTTCAAAGAAAATCGAGTTCCACTTACAATTCATTACCGCAGAATGATAAACGATTCTTTTAGAGCTTCTATACTCGAAGTGGTTCCTGTAAAAAATTATTCGGAATCTAATCAGATTGTTTATCTGTATGTAAAGCGTATTGAATAGATTCTACAACAGTAGAGAATCGTTATAGTTTTAAATTCCTACATGCCTAAAAATATAAGAAAGTTTTGTAATTAGGAGCAAACATGTCTAATCTTGAGAGTCGTAAAACTAAAAAACGCGTAAAATTTGTTGGTGCAGATGGAAAACCATTAGCAAATGTTAAAATTAATGCAAATCTTGTAAATCATGAATTTTTATTTGGATGTGGTTCTTTTGAAGCATTGCCTTATACAAATGGTGCTACAGTTCACAACGGAAACGGTTCCTTAGTTGGCGATGCCGAAAAAATTCAGGACCGTTCAAAAATTGAAGACCGCATGAATAAATGGCTTGACCTTTTTAACTATGGAACTTTGCCATTTTATTGGGGCGGATACGAACCTGAAGAAGGTAAACCTGATACAAACGGCCGTTTAGCTGCTGCAAAATTCTTACAGAGTAAGGGTGTAAAAGTTAAAGGACATCCACTTTGCTGGCATACTGGTTGTGCTAACTGGCTTATGAATTATGACAATAAAACAATCCTTGAAAAACAGATTGCCAGAATTCAGCGTGATGTTGGAAATTTCAAGGGCGTTATTGATATGTGGGATGTAATTAACGAAGTTGTAATTATGCCTATCTACGACAAATACGATAACGCAATTACAAGAATCTGTAAGGAACTTGGCCGTGTAGGTTTGGTAAAAGAAGTTTTCAAAGCTGCTTACGATACAAACCCAGACGGAACTTACCTTATCAACGATTTTAATATGTCTTCTAACTACGAAATTCTTATTGACGGTTGTTTGAATGCAGGTGCTCCAATTAATACAATTGGACTCCAGTCACATCAGCATCAGGGAATTTGGGGTAAAGAAAAACAGGATGAAGTTTTAAGTCGTTTCGAACACTTTGGTTTGCCAATCCACTTTACAGAAAACACAATTGTTGCAGGTCCTCTTGTTGCTCCAGAAATTACAGACCTTCAGGATGCACATTACGATGATGATGCCGCTACTCCAGAATACGAACAGATGCAGGCTGATGCACTTGAACAGCAGTATAGAAATCTTTTTGAAAATCACCCATTAGTAACTGCAATTACAAACTGGGATTACGGTGACGGTGCCTGGTTAAATGCTCCTTCTGGATTTATTCGTAAAGATGGAAGTATTAAACCTTCGTATGAACGTATTCGCAAACTTGTAAAAGAAGAATGGCATACTAATACAGATGTAACAACAGATGCAAACGGTTATGCAGAAGTTGAAGGTTTCAAGGGTGATTACGAGGTTACTTGCCAGATGGGCGGACAGACTGCCAAAGGTACACTTCCTCTTAGAACACCAAAAACTGGTGAAAAGGATATTGAAATCAAATTAACTTTATGCTAATTTAATGTCTCCGGGGTGCTGCAACTTCTCTTGTAGTGGTTGCGGCTGAGATTATACCCGTAGAGTTCCGTATGGAATTCCAACCTGATCCGGATAATGCCGGCGGAGGAAGATATGCACAAATCTTCTCTTTTTAAATTCATTTCATTTTCAATTGTTAGTTTAATGGTTCTTTCTTCAGCTTATGCTGCACCAAAGAAGTCTAAAAAATCTGCTAAAGCTGATGCTCGCACAAAAGAAGTTGTAGTTTACACTTACGACAGTTTTATTAGCGAATGGGGTCCAGGTCCAGAAATTCAGAAATTATTTGAAGCAAAAACTGGCTATAAGCTTACTTGGGTAGATTGTGGAGATGGCGTTCAGGTTTTGAGCCGTGCTGTTCTTGAAAAAAATAACGTTCAGGCCGATGTAATTCTTGGTCTTGATAACAACATTTCTGACAAAGCAATTGCAGCTGATATTCTTTCAGCTTATAAACCTGCTAATGCAGATAAATTAATTGATAAAACAGTAAGTGATCAGCTTGGTAAAGATTGGCTTTTAACTCCATTTGATTACAGCCACTTTGCTATGATTTTTGATACACGTTCAGGACTTCCACAGCCAACTTCATTGGACGATTTGTTGAACCCAGTTTTCCAGAAAAAAATTATTTTGATGGATCCACGTACTTCAACTCCAGGACTTGGTTTTGTTGCTTGGACAGTAGCAGTTTATGGCGATAAAGTTGGTGATTACTGGAAGGCTCTTAAGCCAAATATTCTTACAATGGCTCCTGGCTGGAGTGCTGGTTATGGTCTTTTCAAAAAAGGTGAAGCACCATTAGTAATTAGTTACACAACAAGTCCTGCAAGCCACGTTGAATATGATAATATCGATTATTTCGTAGCTCCTGTATTTGAACAGGGACATTCAATTCAGGTAGAAGGTGCTGGTATTTTGAAAAATGCTCCAAACCGCAAAGGTGCCGAAGCATTCTTAGACTTCCTTATTAGCGACGAAGCTCAGAATACAATTCCTTTAACTCAGTGGATGAATCCTGCTAATAAAAACGTAGAACTTCCAGAAAGCTACAAGGTTGCAGCTCCAATTCCTGCAAAAACTCTTACAGCTGATCCTGCAGTTACAGACAAAGCCGTAGAAGAAATTATGGCTATTCTTGGTAAATAATAAATGCAGATTTTGAATGTTGCCTGGTTTACTTTTTTTCAGGCAACTCTCTCTACATTTGTGGCTCTTCTCATTGGATTGCCAGCAGCCTTTTTTTGTGGCCGACGTAAATTCCCTTTGAGAAAAGCCTTACTTTCAATTTCAACGGTTCCTTTTTGCGTTCCAACTTTAATAGTAGCACTTGGGTACGTTACCTTCCTTGGTTTAAATGGTGGCCTTAATCATTTTTTAATGTTCATTTTTGGCCTAAAAGAACCTCCTTTAAAAATCTTATATTCCTTTGTGGGTTTAATTATAGCCCACGGATTTTATAATTTCCCTATCATTATGAAAACTGTTTCTGACGCATGGGAAAGATTGCCTTCTGAACCTTCCGAATGTGCACGACTCTTAGGGGCGGGCGAAGGGCGCATTTTTAGAACAATTACCATTTTTCAGCTGATTCCTTCAATTGCTTCTTCCAGCCTTTTAGTTTTTATTTACACTTTTTTAAGCTTTATTTTTGTGCTTCTTTTTGGTGGAATTGGAAATACAACTTTGGAAGTGGAAATTTACAAAGCTGCAAGAGCAACCTTAGATTTTTCAATGGCAGGAAAGCTTGCTGTAGTTGAAACTTTAATTTTGTGTGCAGTTACAGTTTTGTACTGTCTTTTGGAGCAAAAAAGTTCCCGTTCAAAAGGTACAGTCGCCCCAGAATCTTGGAAACGCTTAAAACTTGGCGCAGGTGGGGCAGGGGAACTTGTCGCATTTGTAATTCTAATTTTAGTAATCATTCTTGGATTTATTGCTCCACTTTTGGGAATTGTATGGAATGCCTTTACATCTCCAAAAACAGGCAGCCGAATAACCCTAGCAACTTTTGCACGAGTAGTAAAAATGCGAAGTTTCTGGCCATCTGCAAAGTGGACTTTGGTAGTCGGACTTTGTACAGGAACTTTATGTATGCTTACAGGTTTTGCTTATTCTATATTATTAAAATTTCTAGAAGACAAAACTGGAAAATCTCTGGATGTATTTTTAAAAATCTTTCCTATGTTGCCAATGTCAATTTCCAGTGTAGTAGTTGGCGTTGTTATAACAATGCTGGTTCGTCGTGGAAATATCTGGTGCTTAATTTTTGCTCAAACTGCTTTAACCTGGCCTTTGGCTTTCCGGCAGATTTACCCTCAAATGGTAAAAATTACGAAAGATACTATGGATTCGGCAAGGCTCCTTAGTCGTAACAAGGCAGATATTATTTGGCGAGTGCTTTTGCCAGTTTGTCGTTCCAGCCTTTTTAGCGCTTTTGCTTTTTGTTTTGCAGTAAGTGCAGGAGATACAACTTTACCACTGGTACTGGCAATTCCAAAATTAGACACACTTTCGTTATTCACATATAGACTTGCAGGAAGTTACCGTTTTAATGAAGCCTGTGCATCTGGTTTTATACTTGGCATTTTCTGTATTTTGATTTTTGTAGGAGGTAGAAAATGGCGTATTTTTCGGCACAAAATTTAAAACAGGATTTTGATACAGTAAAAGTTAATGTTTCTTTTGAATGCGAAAAAGGCACAATGACCTCTATTGTAGGGCCAAGCGGCAGTGGAAAATCTACAGTGCTTCGTCTTATAAGCGGATTGAATAAGTCAGATTCAGAAGAACAGAAAATAATTCTTGATGGAAAGGACGTTACAAATCTTCCTCCTGCAAAACGTGAAATTGGTATGGTTTTCCAAAGTCATACTTTGTTTGATCATCTTAAAGTTGAAGATAACGTAGCCTATGGACTTGTATCTGCAGGAATGAATAAAAAAGAAGCTCGCAAGGTGGCAGGGGAGTTTTTAAATCAATTTGAATTAGGCGGATTTGAAAAACGTTACCCAGGTACACTTTCCGGTGGAGAAGCACAGCGAGTTTCATTGGCCAGAACATTAATTATGAAGCCAAAACTAGTGCTTTTTGATGAACCACTTTCGGCCCTTGATGCCCCTTTACGAAAAAAACTTGCCGCTCTTATACGTTCCTTGCAGGAATCTTTTGGTTTTACAGGAATTATGGTTACTCACGATATTAACGAGGCTAAAGCCGTAAGTGACCAGATTATTCTAATGAAAAAAGGCGAAATTTTATGGAAAGGTCCTGCTGGAGAATTTGAGGAGTCACTTCTTAATTAAACTCTATCACGAAGACGTAAAACTTACTTATTAAATTATTTGTGGTATAATAGAGTAGTTTTATAAGGGATAGAGTTAATAGTGGAAAAAGAAATCGCAATATTCAAAACTGATTCAGAAACCATAAATGTTGAAGTTCTCTTTGAAGATGAAACAGTTTGGCTGACACAAGACCAGATGGCACAGATGTTTGAAAAAGCCAAGTCTACAATCAATGAACATATAAAACACATCTTTGAAGAAGGTGAATTGGACGAATCAAAAGTAACAAGAAAATTCGGAAATACCGAATTTTCTACCGATGTTACAAAACCAAAGCTTTACTACAACCTCGATGTAATTATTTCCGTTGGTTACCGTGTAAAATCTTTGCGTGGAACTCAGTTTAGACAGTGGGCAACAAAACGACTGAATGAATATATCCGCAAAGGCTTTACTCTGGACGACAACCGCTTAAAACAGCTTGGCGGTGGGGAATACTGGCCGGAACTTATTGCAAGAATCCGGGACATCCGTGCTTCCGAAAAAGTTTTTTACAGACAGGTTCTTGATATTTACGCCACCAGTATAGATTACAATCCTCGTTCAGATACATCAATCGAGTTTTTCAAAAAGGTGCAGAATAAAATGCACTTTGCAGTTCACGGACAGACTGCTGCAGAAGTAATTTATAATCGTGCAGATGCAGAAAAAGAGTTCATGGGACTAAAAGCTTTTGAAGGGGACAGACCTCACTTAAAAGATGCAGTTGTAGCAAAAAATTATCTTGATGAAAAAGAACTCCGTGCCATGGGTCAGATAGTAAGCGGATATCTTGATTTTGCAGAACGCCAGGCCGAGCGCCAGCAGCCAATGACAATGAAAGACTGGGCCCAACATCTGGACAGAATCCTTACAATGAGCGGCGAACAACTTTTGCAGGACAACGGAACAATTACCCACGACCAGGCAATAGAAAAAGCCACAGTAGAATACAAAAAATATCAGCAGAAAACCCTGAGCGATGTTGAAAAAGCTTTTTTGGATTCCATTAATGAGATTAGGAAGATTAAAGAACAATAAATGAAAAGATATCATTTTTATTCCATAATTTTATTTTTTTTACTAGTAACTTCATCCTTGTTTGCAAAAGATAATACCCCTTCTATTGAGGGTCTATTTTCGATAAATGTGGAAGCTGAAATTCTTAATGATGAAGATATTATAAAATCAGCACTCTTGTTCAGTTTATGTGAAGAAGGTAGCGAACGTTGGAATACTTCAATTGCAAAGTATCGTGGCATAAAAGACTACTGTGATCAAAAAGATTTAAAAAATCTTGGAGTCTTGAACCGCGCAGAAAAATTAAATGAGTATATGTATGAAGCCTGTCTTGATAAATATAAATCATTACAAACAAGAGTAGATGAAATGTTGCTAGCTGGTACGTATAATTGTGTTTCATCTTCAATTCTATATCTAGCATTGGCAAAATACTATGGGATTGATGCTAGAGTCCAGCGGACACCACAGCATGCTTTTATAACAATTTATGATAGTAATAATAAAATAGATGTGGAAACTACAAATCCATATGGTTTTAATCCTGGCCGAACAAAATATATTGGCGAAACTAGTAATGGAAGTAAAAAATATGCTCAAATTCCAAAAACACATTATTCAAATCGTAAGGAACTTTCCCAGAGAATGGCAATTACATTAATAGCATCAAATCTCTGTAATGATTATGACAAAAAACAAAAATATGAGATTGCAATACCTTTATCCATAGCATCATATAATTTTGTTAATAAAGAAAAACAAGAAGCAAGAGAATTGCTAGATATTCTTGTAATGAATTATGTAAATTCATTGGATAGGAAGAAATGCTCGGAAGATGCGCTTGAATATCTGGATAATGTTATAGAAAAATTTGGAATGACTGATTTCATTAGAAATAATTACAGTGTTCATGCATACAATTCTATTGTTCTTTATGTAAATAATCAGGATTATGAAGCTGCGAAAGTAAGTTATGAAAAGCATAAACAGTATGTTTTACCCGATACTCAAAACAGAATAAATAATCTGATTCTTCAGGAAGAATATTGTAATAAGATTTATAATTTTATGATAAGTGATAATTATTACGATGCGTTGTCATTATGTAATGAAGCTTTTGCTCTGCTACCAAATAATCAAGCAATAGCAAAAGTCAAATCCAATGTGCTTCAGAATTTCTGCATATATATACATAATAGTGTGCAACCTTTCATTTCAAATGGTAATTATTCCGAAGTATTGGAAATTCTCGAAAGTGCATTAGAAATAAATCCAAATAGCAGTTTGATAAAAAAAGACATAAAACAAGTGCAACAGTTACTTCTTAATTAGAAATTATTGAATAAAATTATATTATAATTAATATCCAGGAGACAAAAAAATGCCAATGATGGAAAGACCTGCCGTAACAAAATTTGCTGACGGTGGAAAATATTGGGAACATGAATTTGAGAATTTTTATCTTAAAGCTTATGTTCCTGCAACAAAAATTGATGGTTCTGTAAACAATTATACTTTTAGACAACCTTTGTTAATGGTGTTCGAAGAAAATAAGCAGTCTGCAGATGAAGCAATTGCTTTTGCAAATAAAACTGGCCTTGCCGAAATTGCAGGTGCAGTAGATTCTCTTGTTTTGTTTATTTATCCAAAATGTTCTGGTGGCTGGAAAAATGCCACTTCTGATCTATATTCTTCTATTATATCTGAAGTAAAAATGAATCCTGAATATGAAGATGGTATTGCCCAGATAACAGATTTCTTTACACGTCAGTTCAAAGGTTATTATGTTCGTGGTGCAATTTTCCGTGCAGACATTTACAGTTATGGTGAATCTGCCGATTACGTTGCAAAAAATCTTCTTAAAAAAATTGATGGTGAATATCTTTGGGGACCTGGAGAAATTACTCCTGCAATGTGTTCAATGGAAAGATTAAGCGTAACTCCTGTTGTTGAACGCAAAGATATTGGAATTCTTAGTGTTGCCAATTCCGACGAAATAAATGCCGCTTTTAAAGATTGTAAAAATCTTCTTGTAAAAAAAGAGGCAGATTACAAAGCTGATTTTAAATCTTTTGTACGTAAGTTTAAAATGTGGTGCGGAAACATGGAAATTGAACCAGATTTTGAAGCACTTAATATGACAGAAGAAGCTGGTTATACAGAAGTTACAACTGCAAAAGATAATAATTTTATTAAAACTCCAACACATAAAATTGGCTATTTTGCTTACTATAACAATGATCTTTTTGAAAAAGGTCCTGCTCCACTTTTAGTTGGTTTCCACGGTGGTGGAGATTCTTCTATGTATCTTACATATGTTGCAGAGTGGTGGGAAATTTGCCACCGCTATGGATTTTTGTATGTAGCACTGGAAAATCATCAATGTGCGCCTGCTACAGAAGTTGCTGCTGTAATTGAAGATTTGAAAAAGAAATATAATGTTGATGAAAAACGAATTTACGCTACAGGCTTTTCAATGGGAAGCGGAAAAACTTGGGAAATGTTCCAGGAATATCCAGAGATTTTTGCCGGCCTTGCGCCAACAAGTGCTTTATTCCCAGTAAAAGATAATCCTTTAGCTCAGTCCCACGGTGGAAGATTGAATATGGAAGTGTCTGTTCCAATGTTCTATTCTGGTGGAGAATGTTCTTTTGTTCCTGAATTGCCTTGCCAGGCTGAAAGTGCACTTGAACGTATTCAATATGCGGCAAAAGTAAATAAACTTAAGGCTAAATTCGACAAATCATTTGCCGAAAAAGATTCCTGGGCTGATCCAATCTGGAGTGTTCCTGGAGAAAAATCGGAAGTTGTTCATGATGATTCTCGTGGCAGCGATTTGAAAATTCAGTATTACGAAAGTGAAGATGGAGTTTGCCGCACTGCCTTTGCAAGTGTAACTGGCCAGGTACATGAATGCCGTCATCATTCATGCGAAAATGCCTGGAAGTTTATTTCAAAATTCGTAAAGGAATAAAGCAGACAAATTATAACGAAATATTAACTTTTATTGATTTTTTTAATATCTAATGTTAATTTTAAGACTATATTAATAGAGAGGTGATTAATATGAAAAAAACAGTATTGAATATTTTATCATTAGGTTTAGCAGCTATTCTCCTTGCTTCTTGTGCATCAAAGAAGATTGATGGAAAAGGCGTAGTTCTTAATGCAAACAAACCTGAAATTATCGATTACAAGGGCCAGGCTTTTGGTTCTTCTATTCCAGGCTGGGTTCTTGATGCTTCTGATGGTAATACTAAAAATGTTGCAAATGCATTAAATCTCAAAGGTAAAAAAGTATGGATTCTTCAGAACGATGGAGATGATTTAGATATCTTAAAATTGTGGACAGACCAGATTGATGGCCGTGCACAGATTGCAAGTAGTATTGAACAGACAGTAGGTGATCTTATTATTGCCGAAATGAATACAATGCAGGCTTCTGAATCTGAGAAAACTAAAAAATCTGATGAATTTTCAACTCGTATGTCTAACATTACTTTGCAGGGCTTAGACAAAGTTGCAGATTACTGGACAAGAACTAGAACTTTGAAGACTGGTGTAAAAAAGGCTAAGTCTGATTCAGATTATAATTATAAGTTCACATACCTTGTTGTATTTGCAATGGATGAAAAACAGTATGCTGCTCAGGTAGATGCTGCATTGAAAGATGTTGATGAAAATGATGAACAGTCTGTTTTGCTTCGCGAACTTGTTTCTGCAAAGCTTAAGGAAAAAGTAGAACTTTATACTTCTAACTAAAACTGCATGTTTAAAAGAATAACAGGCATTCTATTATTTACAATAATTAGCTGTTGCTTTGTTTTTTCTTATAGTAAGCCTGAAGTCTATCCTGATTGGGTTATAGATGTTCAGGCGGTGTACCCTTTGGAAGATTATTTTGCACAATTGGGTGAAGGAAAAACCGAAGCAATGGCTAAAAATAATGCCGTTTCAAAAATTTCCAGCTATCTTGAGTCCAATGTTGATACAGTTATTAAATCTAACCAGACTATATCCCATGGAACTACTAAGGTAGACAAATCTCAATCTGTAAATATTTCTACAACAGTTACTTCTGATGTAACACTTTTTGCCGTTGAATATACAGATGCTTTTTATTCTAAGCGCGAAAAGAAATATTATGTTGTTGCGTATATTCTTCGTGAAACTGTATGGAAACAATATGTTCCAATTATAGAAGATGCAAAAAATGTTTTTTACGGTCATGTAGAAAATGCTGAAAAAGAAACAGATCCATTTTTCAAAATCTCCTATTATCAGGAAGCCTTAAAAAGTAGCGAAGATTTGTTATTCAAATTATATACTGGCCGTGTTATTTCCCAAAAAAGGGAAGAAGCCCAATTTTCTAAAGATAGAGATTTTATTTCTTCAATTCCTGCAATAATCTCTGAAATAAAAAGAAATATTTCATTTAATATTAATGTTAAAAATGATTATTTAAATTCTGTTTCTGCAGGTTTGAAAGCAGAAATATTAGATTTAGGATATAAGACAAAGACTACAACTGATGCTTCGTATCAGATTTCAGCCGAAATAGATTATAACCAAACAAAAAGTGATGATTTGGTAGTTATGAATCCTGTGCTAAAACTTCATATTTACAATTCTGTTCGTGATTTTATGAATATGGAAATTGTATCTGATGAAGTTATTGCAGCAACTGTTGATTATGCAAAACAGTTTGCAATGCAGGACATATTAGTAAAATTGCATACCGATTTTCGAAATCGAATGGAAAAGATTTATGACAAAGAGTAAGAAGTTAATTGCTGTATTTATTTTTATGTTCATAGGATTCTCTGCTGTTTATGGAAAATCATTGAAAGATTCCAGAGTAGGAGTTATTACTGCGGCAGAAGGAAATATTTCTGAAATTGATTCCTTGTTATTAACCGGAACTGTAAAAGATAAATTAGAAAGTAACTTGAAGAAATATACAGATTTGGTAATTGTCTCTACAAATATCCCTGAACTTAAGAATATTCAGAAAACTACACAGGAAACTGGAATCGATAAAAACACTGCAGTACGTATGGGTAAACTTATGGCTGCAGATAATCTTTTGAATGCTACAGTTCGAAAGAATAATTCGGCATATTCAATCTCGGTAAAAGTAATTGATTTAACTACTGGCGAAGTACTTGCATCTGTTCAGGAAAAAACAGAAGACAGTGATTCATTATGGGCTGGTAGTGGTTGTGCCATCGATTTGTTGACTATTGACCTTTGTGATGCTGTTGGAATTGCCCTTACAGCTTCGCAAAAATACGTACTACGTTATGGCGAAAAAGATTTGTCTACAGATGAACAGTTAAAAATGTTCCAGCAGGATTGTGAACGTTACCAGAAATTAATAGAAGAATTAAACAAAGAATTAAGCCTTCTTGATTATTCAACAGATCTTGATGCAAAAGAAAAGCAAATTGCCATTCAGGCTCAGCGTGAAATTGCAGAACAGAAATTAGCTTCCAGTCTTGCGGCACAGCAGCGAATGGAAGAATTACGCAAGATTCAGCTTGAAGAAGAAAGAAAAGAAGCAGAACGTTCCGAAGAGCAGAAGAAAAAACGACAGGAAATTGAAGCTATTGCTCAGAAAAAGATTAATGATATTCGCAATGAAAAACGAAATAAAACTTCTGCAATTGAAGAAATTGCTTATATTGAGAATGAAAAAAGAACTTACATTGAAATTAGAGATAGTGTAAATGGCCGCATAGAAGAAATTGAAGAAGAAAAGAAAGCTGAACTTGAGAAGATGAAGGAAGAGGTTAATAGCCGTCCTTACCGTAAGGCTCATCTTGATGCAGATGGAAACCCTATTCCTGAAGCAAAAGATCTTCGTCGCCAGGAAATTGCGGAAAGATCTGCAGAAATTAGAGCTGCAAAAAGTGCCGAAGTTGATAAGGTAAAACAGTCTGTTAGTTCTAATATGGCAGAACTCTTAACAATCATAGATAATGATACAAAGCGCCTTGCAAAAACAAAAAGAACTGCTTCATCTATTACAGATGATCTTTCGGTTGTAATGGGCTTATACGATGGTTCTAAACGTGCCTGGTCAACTCATTTGTATTTCACAGTTGATGGCCGCGATCTTTACCACCAGGAAATTGAGCTTTCATACGAAACAGTTACAGGTAAAAAAGTAACTAACATTATGGATCCAGATTACCTTGATACTGTAGATTTGTACGATTCCCTGTTCAGTCGTGGAACTCCAGTTATTATTTATGATTTGGAATATACCGTAGAAGCCATGCCAAAAGATCGCCCTTCTATGTATAAATTCAATTTTGAAAGTCTTACATTAAAAGATACAAAACAGAATCTTAAAGTTATAAAAAAACAGTCATTAGATCGTTATAAGATTCTTCACGTTTCACCTGCTTACGATATTCGCAGCGAAAAAGAATTGGCTAGTGTAGAAAAAGCAGAAGAGAAGAAACAGGAAAAAGAAAAAAAATCTAATAAGACAACAACAACTACAAAAACAACAGAAAAAACGAAGACTAAGGTTGATAGAATTACTCCGTTAAAACGTGATGCTTTTGGTATTACAGTTGATATTCTTTCTGAAACAGATACTTCAAATACTGAATATGGACTTGGTATAACTTACGATTATCCTATATTTTTCCCTATATTTGTGGGTGTAGATGCAGGAGTATATGCTCCAGATTCAGAATATGAAGAAAAATTAAATAAAAAAGGAACAGAAGAGAACAACTCAGGGGTTATATTAAAGGTAAGCGCAGGAATAAATCTTCCTTTGGCTGCAGGTGTTTGTGATGTATATGCAAAAGCCAGCTTTGGGGGTGTATTAGATGTTTATAACAGAGTAGACTTCTTATATTCTTTGGCAGCTGGTTTTGAAGTATCTTATATTAAAATTGAGTATGCCTATAACTGGTTTATGCATACTGATAGAGGTTTTAATCAGATCTCTATAGGATTCACAACTAGATTTATAGATTAATAAATAGGAGTTTTAATTATGAAAAAAATAAGTGTTTTAGTTTTAGGTTTATTAGTTTTGTTAGCAGGTTGTACAGCTTCTAAGGAATTAGATGGTAACTGGACAACAGAAGCTTTAGAAAAAGATGGCGTTGCACAGACAATTGCAGTTTCAAATATTGAATTTACTACAAAGGGTAATGTTGTAAATGCTGGTGGTTGTGCAGGTGTTAATCTTTTTAATGGTGATGTAAAGGTTTCTAATGGAAAGATTTCTACAGGAACTCTAGCTGTAACTAAAATGATGGGCGAACCTGCTGCTATGGAATTTGAAGATTTGTTTATTGAAGTTCTAAATAATGCAGATTCTTACAAGGTGGAAAACAACGTTCTTACAATTACAGCCACTTCTAAAAATCTTAAATTAGTTTTACGAAAAGCTAACTAAAGTTAAAACAATACAAGTTTGTACAACTTTTTGTGTCATCGGAATTTCTGTGTTATAATAGTTTGATAATAAAATCTTTTATACACTAAGGAGATTCCGATGGCAGACCCTACCACAGAATTCAAACCCTACATTCCGGCAAATAAAATTACGCCAGAATTCACAATCACTTCAATTTTAACTGGAATTATTCTTGCAATTGTTTTTGGTGCAGCAAATGCTTACCTTGGACTTCGCGTAGGAATGACAATTTCGGCTTCTATTCCTGCTGCTGTAATTGCAATGGGAGTTACACGTATTATTCTTAAAAAGAATTCAATTCTTGAAAGTAATATGGTTCAGACAATTGGTTCCGCTGGTGAATCGGTTGCTGCTGGTGCAATTTTTACAATGCCAGCACTTTTTCTTTGGGCTAAGGAAGGTCTTATTGATCAGCCTAGCATTTTGACAATTTCCCTTATAACAGTTTGTGGTGGACTTTTGGGTGTTTTATTCATGATTCCACTTCGCAATTCTATTATTGTTCAGGAACATGGAACGCTCCCTTACCCAGAAGCTCAAGCTTGTGCCGAAGTTCTTTTGGCAGGTGAAGAAAAAGGTTCAGATGCTAAAGCTGTATTTGCAGGTATGGGAATTTCTGCTGCGTTTAAATTTGTTATAGATGGAATTAGAGGCGCTTCGGAAGTTATTACAATTCCTTTTAAAGCATTAAAAACAGAATTTTCTACAGAAATTTACCCTGCAGTTGTAGCTGTTGGTTATATTTGTGGATATAAAATTTCTTCTTTCTTATTTGCCGGCGGTTTACTTGCGTGGTTTGTAATGATTCCAGCCATTGTTGTATTTGGTGGAAACACTGTTTTGTTCCCTGCAGGAGTTTCAATTTCTGAATTGTATGCTGCAGGCGGTGCTGGTGCTATTTGGTCTAATTTTGTTCGCTATATTGGTGCTGGTGCTTTAGCTGCCGCTGGTATTATAAGTTTGATTAAATCACTTCCTTTAATCTGTAAAACTTTTGCCAGTGCAATTAAAGGATTAAAAAACACATCTGCTTCTGGAGACGACAGAACTTCACAGGATTTAAACATTAAGTTTGTTCTTGGCGGAGTTTTAGTTGTAATTCTTGCAATCTGGTTGTTGCCTCCAATTCAGGCTGGCCTTGTTAGTGCTTTGCTTATAGTTGTATTCGGATTCTTCTTTGCAACTGTTTCTTCAAAAATGGTAGGTTTAGTTGGTTCTTCTAACAACCCAGTTTCTGGTATGGCAATTGCAACTTTGTTAATTTCTACAATCCTTCTTAAAGTAACTGGCGATACAGGCTCACACGGAATGGTAAGTGCAATTACAATTGGTTCTATCATTTGTATTATTGCCGCTATTGCTGGTGATACATCTCAGGACTTAAAAACCGGTTATTTACTTGGTGCAACACCTAAAAAACAGCAGATTGGTGAATTAATTGGTGCTGTAATTTCTGCATTGACAATTGGCGGTGTTTTAATCCTTTTGAACAAAGCATGGGGATTCGGTTCAAAAGAACTTTCTGCTCCACAGGCAACTTTAATGAAGCTTGTTACAGAAGGTGTAATGAATGGTAACCTTCCTTGGAATTTTGTATTCATTGGTGCTGCTTGTACAGTTATTTTTGAATTGCTTGGAATGCCTTCTTTGGCTGTTGCAATTGGTATTTATCTTCCTTTGGAACTTACTGCTCCAATTATGATTGGCGGTGTTTTAAGAAAGATTATTGATAAGAAAAATAAAGCTGAAACAAGTGATAGTTCAAAAGGCGTTTTGTTCTGCTCTGGTTTAATTGCAGGTGAAGGTTTAATGGGCGTTCTTCTTGCTATTCTTACTGTTGTAGGTATTGCAGATAAGATTGGCGGTGGTGCTCTTATGCCAGAAGGACTTAGAATTGCCTTTGGTGCTGTATTGCTAGTTGCTCTTATTGCACTTGTAGTAATTTACGGTGTTCCTAAGAAAAATGAAAAAACAAACTAAAGCCCCTAATCTTTTGGACTTAGTTCCTTGCCAGTCTCAGAAATTTCGTGCTGAGATTGGCGAAGACGGCATTGTAACAATCTTTGTAGAAAACAAAGGTCCCTTCAATTTTGTTGCCCAAAAGCTTTTTAAAAAACCAAGATTTTCTCAGATACATTTAGAAGAGTTTGGTAGCTTTATCTGGCAGCAGATTGATGGAAAACGAACTGTAAAAGAAATTGCAGATTTAATGCACGAAAAATTCGGGGAAAAGGCAGAACCTTTGTATCCTCGAATTTCTATGTATATGAAAACCCTTGTAAACTATGATTTTATTTCTTTGAAATCTCTAATACTTTTATAAGAATGTATTTATGAAAGGAATCGCTATTGTAAGTATAGTTAATATGTAAAAACAATAGCGAGGTTTCAAATGAAAACAAAATATCTTTTTATTTTATTAATTCCGTTTTTTATTTTATTGGCTTGCGGCTTTAGGAAAGGTGATTTGAAATTGCAGGAACCGCCTAGAGACCGTAATGAAATGGGAAATTTCGACAGGCAAAATAGAATGGGTGGAAGAGCTGGTGGCCATAAAGGGTTTAATCAGGAATCTTCTGGGGTAGAAAGTATAGAAATATCTGATAAGGTAAAATATCTTTCTGAAGACTGTGTAGAAAACTATAAAGCTGTAAAAACAATTACAATTTCGTTTGATGGGGAAAAGGCAATTGCAGAAGATTATGAAGATTCAGATGGCAAAAAAGTTACCTTGTACTTGCAAAAGGATGTTTCTGGTGAAGATGCAGAAGCCCAGGGGATTATAATCGAGTATAAAGGAACTCAGATAATCCGCTATGCTCTTTCTGGAAATTTAAAGGGTACATTAAAAATCAAAAATAAGAATGCTGATTGTATTGTGGAATTTAATGGGCTCAACATTACTTCCAGCGCAACAGGACCAGCTTTACATCTTACCAGCGAAGAACACAGAACTTTCATAGTTGTAAAAGAAGGTACTAAAAATACCCTTACAGACAGTCGAGTTTTGAATCAGAAAACAGAAATGCTGAACGATAAAAAAGGCTCTGTTTATGCAAAAGGGCCAGTTATTTTCTCTGGAAGCACTTCAAAATCTACAGGGGGAAAGCTTACAGTTAATAACACAGGTTATAAGCATGCTGTATATTCCCACGACTATATCCGAATTCAACCAATAGATTTAACAGTTCTTTGTAATGGCGAAACAAGTAGAGATTGTATCAGAGCTTTGAATGCAGTGATTATTGATGGTGGAAACATAAACCTTAAATCAGTTGGAAAAATATATGATGATGAAGGTTGTGGTATTAAAGTTGAAGGTGAAGATGCAGACGAAGAAAAACTTACTGTGGAATATACTGCAGGTGCTGGCTTTATTGTAATTAATGGTGGAACTATAAAAAGTGAAACAACTTCAAAAGGAATTACAGCGCACTGGAAATATGCTGAAACTTCAATAGGAAAAGACAATTATGCGGAAACAAAAAATAAGTCTTTGCTTTATGGGAGTGGAATTCTTAATCAAAATGCACAAAAGCCGGAACCTTATTTAATAATTAATGGCGGCAAAATTGATATAAAAACAACATTAACACCTTATGAGAATAGCGACGGTAGTTGTTCACCAGAAGGTATAGAAGCAAAGTATGACTTAATAATTAACGATGGCGAGATAACTGTTAATTCTACAGATGATGCTTTGAATGCTGGTGGAGCAATTACAATCAATGGTGGAAAAATAAATGTTGTAAGTACATTAAATGATGCAATTGATGCAAATGGACCTTCTGGAATTACAATAAATGGAGGAGTGATTTTTGCTTCTGGTATAAATGGTGCAGAATGTGCTTTTGACTGTGATAATAATCCATTAAAATTAAATGGTGGAACTGTGATTGGATTGGGATCTTCAAATACATCTGTTCCTGCGAATAATTCAAAACAGAAGGTAGTTATGCTTGGAGCTTCTGATTATGAAGGTAAAAAGCTTACAATAAAACAGAAAGGTAAGACAGTCTTTGAATATGAAATTCCTTCCAGAGCTGGCGAAGTAATAATTATAAGTTCACCTTTATTGCAGGAAGATGATTATGAAATCTATGGCGATAAAAAAGTTGTTACAAGCGGAAAGATTACTGAAACCGTTACTAAATTAAATGTAAATTCTCGCAGGAGAAATTCTATAAGATAGATTTCTTAAACTTCGAAAAATTGATATTATGGGTGCGTGTATTTCAATGGAACGTATGTGAAAAGCATAGGCTGAATGCGCAACGGTATGGAAGATTTAAGGAAAAATCTAAAAAATGGTCACTGAAAGTTTTACTTTTGGGAAGGTCTGATTTTTCTAAGCCTGAAGAAGGCAATTTTCTGAGCCCGGAAACTTTGGTACACGTTCAAAAAAGATTCTTCTGAATCTGATTTGATGCTTTCCGTATGGAAGGTAAATCTTAATTTTGGGAATTGCGCAGATTCGATTCCCGGAGAAAATAATGAAAAAATTTAATTTTTCGAAGCTGTTTTTTGTAGCAGCATTGGTTGCATCATTCGTGATGCTTAGTGGTTGTAAGCCTGAAGTTGAGTATGTATATGAACAGACTTCGGTAGTTGGAGATTGGATTAGTAGTTTGGGTGAAAAATATTCAATCTCTTATAATGATTATGATAATTATTCTCACTATGATTCTTCTTATAATTACGATCCAGATAATTGGCATTTGTACTATTCAACAACTGATATTGTAGTAAGACAGCTTTCTGAAACTTCTGGATATATTTATGGAAAATTTGATGATGCTGAACATGTTGGATATGGTGCAACTGTTGGCCAATGGTATGCACTTTACTATCAGGATTTAACTGACCATAGTGTAAGCTTCGGACAGCCTTATAAGGCTAGTGGAAAAGCTGCTTGTGATACATTGCTTGAAGCAATAGAGGAATTTACATTAGAAAACGACTATTACGATTTATCTAGATTGTCTGAATGTACTAAATAATTAACCTCAGGGTTCCTTATCTAAAGATGGGGAACCCCATTTTCTTATGAAACACAAATCCTTCTTCCTAATATTCTTACTTCCATCTCTTCTCTTTGCTCAGGAAATTAATCTTGGGGAAATTACCACTTATATTGATAAGCCTTTAGTTGAACAGCGCCAGATTTACACTCGGGAACAGATTAATCAACTTAATGTGGCAGATTTACCATCTTTAATGGTTGCTGCTGGGGTGCAAATTTTGTCATATGGGCCTTATGGCTTGGAGCAAAAGCCTAGCATCCGCGGATTTACCGATGAAACTGTTCGAGTTGTAATTGATGGAGTCTGTGTAAACAATGCCCAGTACGGAACTTTTGATTTTTCTTCTATTAATATAGACGATATTGAAACTTTGGAAATTGTTCGTGGTGGTTTTACAGAAGGAGTTAGCGACGAAGGGGCTGTTGGTGGTGCAATTTATATAACTACAAAAGCACAGAATCTGGGACACCATTTTTCTAGTGATACTTCAATAAAAAGTTTTTTTAATTATTATTACCCTGTTGATTCTGTTAGTCAGAGGATTGGCTATAATGGGCAGATTGGAGAAAGTACCTTTTTATCTGCTAATGGTAAAGCCACGTTTGCAAACAACAAATATTTTTACAAAAATTATAAAAATGAAATTAAGCAGCGTGAAAATGCTGATGTTATAGATGGTAATGGCCTTGTAAATTTCCTGCATTACTACGGCAATGGAAATTCAATTGCCATTAACGAAATGTTTTACGGCGGAAACAAAAATACTCCAGGACCAGCAACTGGCAAAAATTATGGAAACCAGAAAGATTACGATAATAATTTTACAGTGCAGCATTCAATTCCAATGGTTGGTGGCAAATCTGTAAAACTTAAAAATACTCTTAGCTGGCTCAGCAACACCAGGTTTTATACAGATGCGGGCTCTGATTCAGAACACTATGTAAATACTTTGAAATATTCTGGAATTGCAGATTTTTATGGGTTTCCCAAACTTAAACAATCTTTAGGTTTGACTTTTGACTACACTTACCTCGATTCTACCGATGACGGAATTCATTCACAGTTTAGCGGAACTTTAAAATCTACTACAAAGTATACAGCGGGAATTTTCTCTGTTTCTGTGCCGCTGGCAGTTAAATTCTGTAATGAAAATATTGCTTTTACTCCTAAAATTGGGTTTGGCATAAAAACAGACTACATGGATCTTTTTTTAGATGGATATAGAATGACCCAATTTCCAAATATGGACGACCTTTATTGGAATGGGGCAGGGTTCCATGGTAATCCTGATTTAAAACCTGAATCTGGCTGGGGCGGAGATTTTACTATTAATGTGCACAACATTTTTCTGCCTTTTTCTGTGTGTGTTTTTTCTAATTTTTATGAAAATAAAATTCAGTGGGCAGGAAATACACCGCAAAATATTGCCAGTGCATTTTACCTTGGTGTAGATGTAAGCTTTGAGCAATCCTTCTTTAACAATCGCTTCTTTATAAAAGGCAACGGCGAATATTTATATACAAAATTACTTGATAAATCAAAAAATACATATGGAAAGCAGATTATGTGGACTCCAGATTTTGTAGGAAGTCTTTCTGCTGGTTGTAATTTGCCACTTGGAAATTCTGGAAAGATTTGGAATTTCTTGATTGATGGAAATTACGTTGGCAAACGCTATAAATCTAATTTGAATATTTCTTTTTTGGAACCTTATTTTTTACTTAATTTGAGCAGTGAGGTTTTAATTCCTGCAGGAAAGTGGACTTTTACGCCATATGTTCGCGTTGATAACGTTTTGAATACCTTGTACGAGTCGGTAACAGATTACCCAATGCCCGGAATTTCTGGAACAACTGGCGTAAAAATAAAAATCTGATATTATATAAATATGAGGAAAAAAGTTCCCCTTCTTGCAATTTTCATATTATTTCTCGCAAATATCTTTCCAATTGATTATCAATTTTACAGCAAAGTGTTTCCAAACGAACCGGAACTTTTATGGGTATTTAAAGAGGCTTACCCAGATGTAAAATTTAGTTCCAGATTCGATTTTGAAACTATGGATTGGAAAATTATAATAACAAACTACGGCAAAGATTCTGTTTTTTATTGGAACAAAGGAAGTATGATTCCTGCCGAAGAACTAGAAAATAAAGATAAATATTGGACTTTATTATATGGTTATGATTATAAAAAGCCTTTAAGAGACCCTGCAAATTTTACAGATGAAGAAATTGCCGCAATGAAAGATTTTGGTTCCGATGAAAACCGAAAAAATGGTGCAGGAACTCCTATGTTCTTTTTTGATGCAATTTACGACAGTTATACAAGAAGCAGTTTGGAAAAACGAATTACCAGAATTAAGTTTCTTGGTTTTTCTGTGAATGTTCATGAGCGATTAATTCAACCATTGGCTAAAGTTGAAAAACGAATAAAAGCTGCTGCAGAAACGGAAGGGGAAGTTAAGACTTTCCTGGAAAGCATAAATCGTAACGAAGGCTATTCATGGCGAGTTATTGCAAATACAAATAGAAAATCTTTCCATAGTTTGGGAATTGCCCTTGATATTCAACCTAAATCTTATAGAGGCAAAGAAGTTTACTGGAGCTGGGCAAAAGATAAAAACCCCGACCGCTGGATGCTTACACCTTTACGCGACCGCTGGATGCCACCCCAGACTGTAATAGATATCTTTGAAGAAGAAGGCTTTATTTGGGGTGGAAAATGGGGCATTTGGGACAATATGCATTTTGAATATCACCCTGAACTTATAATAAATGCAAAAAGGTCATAATAGATTTATTCAATTTCTACATAGATAATAAATAGTATTTTTTGTTTTCTGCTTTAATATAAAATAAGAGGAAAAAGATATGAAAGAATATATTAATTGGGCTATTTTGGCACCTGGTGTAATTGCAAATTCAATGGCTAAAGCCATGCTTGAATCATCTAAAAAAGACAGCAGAATCCGTTTGTATGCAGTAGGAAGCCGTGACCTTGCTCGTGCAAAAGAATTTGCAGATAAATGGGGATTTGCAAAAGCCTATGGCAGTTATGAAGATTTACTCGCTGATCCAGATGTAGATGCAGTTTATATTGCTAACCCTCACGCTTTCCATTACGAAAGTACTCTTGCGTGTTTAAATAGCGGAAAACATGTACTTTGCGAAAAACCTGCAGGCTGTAATATTGGTCAGTTGAACGAAATGATTGATTTGGCTCAGAAAAAGAATTTATTCTTCATGGAAGCAATGTGGACTGCTTTTAATCCTTGTGTAAATAAGATTAGAGAATTCATTGTAAACGGTGGAATAGGGGAACTTAAACATATTGAATCACGTTTCTGCAATCGTCTTACTTATGACCCTAAAGGCAGACTTTGGGCTCCAGAACTTGCAGGCGGTGCTTTACTTGATTTAGGAATTTACAACATTTATGTTTCTGCTTTGTTTAACGGATTTTCTCCAATTGCAAATAAAAATTCTATTGTGCGTATGCATAAGGGAATTGATGCTTGGGAAAGTGTAAATATTACTTATGAAAATGGTGTTACTGCATCTTTCCAGAGCGCATGCGATATGACAGCTGGCAGCGACAGTCACGATGCAATTATTTTTGGAAGCAAAGGTTTTATTACAATTGAAAACTTCTTCTTTGCGCAGAAAGGAATTGTTCATACGTTCAAAAATGAATGGGGTAATGAAAATGAAGTTACTCAAACTATTGAACATAAATTTGATGTAAACGGATATGAATATGAATTGATTCATGCAACAGACTGTATCTTGTCTGGAAAAACAGAATCTGATGTTCATACTTTCGAAAAATCTCGTAATTTATGTAAGACAATGGATAGTTTTAGAGCAGACTGGAACTTTAAATATCCTTTTGAATCATAATAGATTACAGTAAAGGTGCAAAAATTCTGAAGGCCCTTCCCAAAAGTCTTATGCGGGAAGGGATTTTTTTATAATCTTCTGGCTTCATTTCTATACAGTCGTTCAGAGTATCCTGGAAATCTTTTTCGATTGTAAGTGTGGTTTCTTCATCATAAATAACAGCGCCACATTCAAAGTGGTGATACAGACTACGATAATCCATATTTACAGAGCCAATTGTCGAAATTTTATTGTCGGAAATAAAAGTTTTAGCGTGAATAAAACCTTTTTGATAAAGATAAACGTGAATACCATTTTCTACTAGAGTTTTTAGGAAAGTTTTACCAATGCAGAAGGTTAGAAAATGGTCTGGTTCTGCAGGAACAATAATGCTAACTTCTATTCCCCGGTGGGCGGCAAACAACAGTGAATCCATAAGCTGGTTGTCGATTACCATATATGGAGTTGTAATATGAACATATTTTTTTGAGTTATCAAGAATGTAGTTATAAATTTCTTCAGCTATATCTTCGTTATTGTAGGCATCGTCGCCATATGGAATTACGAGTCCATTTGTATCAAAAGCTTCATATGGACGATTTATATATTTTTCATAATTGTCGTCAATCTTTGTTTGAAGGTTCCAGGTTTGAAGGAACATTGTCATGAAGTTTTGAATAGCCGGCCCTTCGATGCGAACGGCATTATCTTTCCAATAGGTAAAGCGGTTTTCGCCAACATTGAAATATTCGTTTGAAAGGTTTAGACCTCCAGTAAAAGCAACTTTTCCGTCAATTATTGCAATTTTTCTATGGTCTCGGCTATTTTGTTGTGTAGAGAAAAAAGGAACTACTGGCTGGAAAGGGTGAGCCTTTATTCCTAATTCGTTAAGATATTTAATATATGTTTTTGAAGAAGCAATAGGTGACCCCAGACCGTCAAAGAGAATTCGTACTTCAACACCTTCCTGTACTTTTTGTTCAAGAAGCTCCAAAAGTAAAATCCATGATTCATCTACATCTATAATAAAATATTCCAGAAAAACAAATTCTTGTGCAGCTTTAATAGTATTAAATAAATCTGGATAAAAATCTTCTCCACATGAATGGTAAGTAACCTTTGTATTTGTATGAGGATAGAAATTTCCATGATTATTAAGATATTGTGCTAATCCATAAATTTTGGGAAATTTTTCTGCTATATTATTTATGTTCTGGCTGCTGTTGCTTATATTTTCAGTCTTGTTTTTTAAATAGGCCAGACGCTTTCCCATTTTTTTTCCACCAAGATTTGTATGGAACATAATATATGCCGCTACTCCAAAAAATGGGAAAATAACAGTTGGAACCAGCCATGCCAATTTAAACTCATTTTTGCCTTTACAATTTGAAAGATAAATCATAAAAGCGGTAGATATAACAATGGAACCTCCTAAATAGAGTTCCAGATATGGATATAATTTAATTAAGAATAGACAGAACAAAAAAATCTGAAATGCTATAAGTAGAAATGCCATTAGAAAGTAGCTGTATATAATTTTTCTAAATATAGCTTTCCCATGACGATCTTTTACAATGAGATAATTTAAATCGGAAACTGCAACTTTTTTTTTTGAGTGTCTTTTCATATATATTTAAATATAATTACTTTTTAAATTTTTGTTAAGGTTCGCAGACTCTGCTGAATTTTCCAAAAATAAGCATTACAGAGGCAATAATAATTGAACAGCTGATACTCATTATCATTCCAATTTTTGTGCCTTCTTTTATACGGTCGAATTTGTGGGCGCCATAGTTTTGTCCAACATAAGTCATTAATGCAAAACCAAAGGATGTGGCTGCTATTTCAAGTAATCCATAAAGCTTTGTTACCGAAACATATGAAGCAATGTAAACACCTCCAAAGGAATTTAGAATAACTTCTACAATCATTCCTCCAAAAGCAATTACTGAATTCTGAGCTGCCAGTGGGAGTCCAAGAAAAAATAACTTTTTACATAAGTAATAGTCTACGGCAAAATCTGTTTTTTTGAGTTTAATAATTGTTATTTTGCAGATACAAATCCAGCAGTAAATACCGGCAACAATTTGTGCTATAACAGTAGCAATTGCTGCGCCCGCAATTCCCCATTTGAAAAAGATTACAAAAACAAGATCCAGAATAATATTTGTTACTGAAGAAACAAGCATAGCCTGTAAAGGTGCTTTACTGTTTCCTAGAGAACGAAGAAGTCCTGCAAACAGATTATAAGCAAAAGTGGCAGGTACTCCCGCAAATAATATTTTTATATATAAATCTGAAAGGGGAAGAATATCTTCTGGGGTTTTTAATAGAACTAAAAGAGGACGGGCGCCAATGTATACATGAGCTGGAACACATTACCAGCAACTAGAGGTAAAGCAAATTTAATTAGAATAGGAAGGGGTTTTCCTTCTGTCATATTCTTTGTGTCTACTGCCATTTAAAAGCTCCTGATGCAGAATCTTTGCCCAAATCTTCAGAAATGTGCTGACCATAAAGAAGTCCAAGAGCTCCCATACCGATAATCGCGGTATTATTAATTACTTTTGCCATAAAATCCTCAAAAATCTTCTATATATTGATAACATTATAACGTTTTTTTAGAGTAAAGTATGGTATAATTATGTAACAAAATGGATTAAAAAAGTAATGCGAATTGCGATTTGTGAAGACGATAAAGTTACTCGTGATTATGATAGTCTGCTTATTCATAAATGGGCAGAAAAAAATCAGTTGAAAATAACCGTAGACTCTTTTTCCAGTGCAGAAAATTTTCTTTTTGAATCGGAAGATAGAATGGAATATGACTTCTTACTTCTTGATATTCAAATGGGAAAAATGAACGGTTTTGAATTGGCAAAGACTTTACGTAGCCGTGGTTTTTCAGGGGCTCTTGCATTTTTAACAGGAATTATTGATTATGCAGTTGAAGGCTATGAGGTGGGTGCAGTTCGTTATATTTTAAAACCTGTAAAAGAAGAGAATTTATTTCAGATTCTGGATACTGTTTATGAAGAGTGCAAAAAACACGGCGAACAGGTTTTTATATTACAAATTGGAAATGATGTTACTAAAATTCCTTTTGAAAATATAATCTATGTGGAAGCTCAGGGCCATTATGTTCACCTGGTAGGATGCGAAGGGGGCATTGGCGGTAGTGGAAAAACCTTTGAAAAAGAATGGAAGGCAGCATTTAGTAGTATTGCACCAGATTTTGATGGACAAGAATTTTTTTGTTTGCGACGAGGGCTGCTTGTAAATCTTTTACATGTGTCTAAAATTACAAAAACTGAATGCACTCTTACAAATGGTGAAGTGTTACCTGTTGCTCGAAATAATTATGATGATTTAAATAGAGCTTTTATAGATTTTTATAGGGAAAAGAGTTTATGAGTTTTATTTGGTGGATTGTAATATGCGGAGTGATTGCAATTGCCACTTCCGTGCTGACATATTTTATTACAAAAAAACAAGATGAAAAATGGCTGTTTGATTTTCAGGATTCTATTCTTAAGAAACAGCGGGATGAAGTAGAAAACGTTTATAATACCATGCGAGGTTGGCGACATGATTACCACAATCATATGCAGACTTTAAAGGCTTATCTTGCAATGAATCAAATAGAAGAAATTCATAATTATCTGGATCATTTGGAAGAAGATTTAGATAGTATTGATATTGCAATCCGCACTGGAAACACCAGCGTAAATGCAATCTTAAGTAGTAAAATATCTATTGCACAAAAAAACGCTATTAATGTAAGTTGTAAAGCTACAGTTCCACCTGATCTCAGAATTTCAGATGTACACCTTTGTGCTGTTATTGGAAATTTGATGGACAATGCCATTGAAGCTTGTGAAAAGGTTCCTGCACAAAACAGATTTATCAGGGTTTATATTGGAATTTTCAAACAGCAATTGTATATTTCTGTAACCAATGCTACAGAATCCACCCGTCGTAAAAAGCTTTCAGAGTTAATTACATCCAAAAAAGGTGAACATGGTCTTGGACTTCGTCGTGTAGATAAAATTGTGGCACAGTATGACGGCTATGTGAATCGCAAAAATGAACCAGGTGTTTTTGCTACTGAAATCATGTTGGGAATGTAATAAACATGCATTTCGTGTACTAAAAACTGCAATTCGTGCACAAATTATACATTTTCTTTCTTCATATAATACAATTCAAACATTCACAGGAGAAGAATATGGAAACTAAAAAAGAAAAGAAAAATTCAATGTTCAAAAATATTGGAATTGTAATGAGTGCCTGGGTAAAAAAATATCCAATCGCACTGTTGTTTATTCCAGTTTATCTTGCTTGCCGAGTTGTATCTCCATTTCTAAATTCTCTTTTGTCTTCTAAAGCAATCGGAGCAATTACAGTGGGGAATCCAAAACAATTCTTAATTACAGTTTTAGGACTTTTAGGAGTTATTTTTATTTGTTCTGCAATATCAAATATTCTTGGGTCTGTTTTGATGGGGCAGAGAATTTATACACGTCTTGGAGTTTTTGCAAAAAATCTTTTTGAAAAGGCTCTTACAACAGATTATCAAAATGTGGAGCTGCAGAAAAATCAAAAGATTCTTGGAAAGGGAGCAAATTCTCTTAGTTCAAATTATAACGGTCCAGAAGAAGTTATGAATCAGACTCTAAATATGGTAGTTATTCTTCTTGGAATTGGTTCTTACGGCACATTTATTTTAATGATTGACTGGAAAATTCTTCTGGCAGTTCTTGCAATGTTTGTTGGTGATGTAATTCTTCAGACAATGGCAATAAAATATGGCGATAAGCATCGTGAAGAAGGTTCGGAAATCTGGCGTAAGAAAAATTATATTAAACAGAAAAGCATGAACGTAAGCGCCGGTAAAGATATTCGTATTTATCAGCTAAAAAACTGGTTCCACCTTTTGTTAAATGATGTTATTAAACGCCGTCGAGAATATACAAAACGAACTGAATTACGCTGGTACTTTCCAACCATTTCCGATTCAGTGTTTAACTTTATAAGAGAAATTCTTGCTTACAGCATTTTAATTAAACGAGTTCTCGCCGGTCAGATAGACGTAGCAACCTTTACCTTGTACGTAGGAATTATTGGAAGCTTTTCAAACTGGATTTATAATCTTTCAGGTAACTTTAATAGCCTTAGAAAGGCCAGCCATGAATTTAATGATTACTTTGACTTTATGAATTTGAAGGATAATCTGGGCAAAAACAATCTTCCTATGATTTCGGAGGGGAAACAGTCAGCACCAGAAATTACTTTCAAAAATGTGGAGTTTACTTACGATGGAGCAGAGAAACCAACCCTGCAGGATTTGAATTTCACAATCCATTCAGGAGAAAAAATTGCTTTGGTTGGAAACAACGGTGCCGGTAAAACAACAATTGTAAAGTTACTTACTGGACTTTATTCTCATACTGGCGGAGACATTCTTGTAAACGGAGAACCAATTCAAAAACTTTCTATGGCTCAGTATCAGGATAACATAAGTGTATTGTTTCAGGATACAGTTCCTATGGGCTTCTCATTAGAATCAAATATTGCCAGTGTAGAAGATGAAAAAATTGACCATCAGCGAGTTACTGAGGCCTTGCAAAAGGCTGGTTTACTTGAAAAAGTAGAAAGCCTTCCTAAAAAAGAAAAAACTTATATTACCCAGAATCTTGATGATGAAGGCATCCTTCTTTCTGGCGGAGAAACACAAAAACTTCTCCTGGCAAAAGCAATTTACAAAGATGGTAACTTCCTTATTTTAGATGAACCAACTTCTGCATTGGACCCAATTGCGGAAAGTAAGATTTACGAAGAATACAACGCTATGGCCGCTGGCAAAACTGCAGTGTTTATCAGTCATCGCCTGGCAAGTACAAAATTCTGTGACAAAATAATGTTCCTTGACGGTGGAAAAATTGCAGAGTTTGGTACCCATGAAGAATTAATGCAGCGCGGCGGGAAATACAAGGAAATGTTTGAAATCCAAAGCCAGTACTATGTGTAGAGAGGGAAAATAATGAATTACAGAATAAATACAATTAGAAAGGTTTTAAGCCTTACCCATAAACTTCAAAAAGGACATATCAGTCTTATTATTATTAATAGACTTGTAAATGCAGCAACTCCATTTATAGATATTATTTTTACAAGTATTATTTTGGATCAGCTGATTTCAAAAGCTCCATTTGAACTGATTATGAAAAATGCAATTATTTTAATCAGCCTCAGAGCCATAACAGGTTTATTTTACTGGGGAATGGAGCACGTTATTAATGTTAATTCCGCAACACTGAACGAAAAAATCGATCAGATGATTTGCGAAAAAACATTTGAATTAGATTACGACATTCTGGAAAAGCGTGAAACTCTGGACATGATTAAAAAAGCTGAAGAAGGAATGAACTCTCACGGAAATATTACAGGCTTTTGCAGTAACTTTGCATTTATTATTGAGCGGATTGCAAAGGTTCTTTATTCCATTGCAATTCTTGTATCTCTCTTTATTCCAAGTGCTTCAAGCCATACAGGATTTTTGCCTCAGCTTCTGAATAAATGGTATGTAGTATTCATTTTACTTGCAGTACTTATTGTAAAAGTTGCCGCTTCCACTGCAATCAACAAAAAGAGTCAGAAAATTGAACAGAAATTCTTTATTCAGAATGTTCGTGCAAACCGGGAATATGGTTACTATTTTAATCTTATGTTTGAATATTCTCTTGGAAAATATATCCGCTTGTACAAAAGTCAGAATATGGTAATGGGAAAAGTTGCCTCAACATTGAACTGGATGGAAAA
>JAZLKI010000023.1:0-25930 GCA_045597485.1 Treponema sp. | reverse complement strand
TTCAGTTCACAAATCTCTTAGCGACGTTCGTAAAGCTCCTGCATTTGTTCAGCCAAAATCTAGTCCAAAAGTATTGCTCCCTGTATTCCCAGGAACAAACTGTGAAATGGATATGGCTCGTGCCTTCAACCTTGCTGGCGGCAACACAAAAATCGTAGTTCTCCGTAACAAGAATCCAGAAATGCTTGCTGAAAGCTTACTTGAACTTGAAAGAGAACTTAAAGATACACAGATTCTCGCTCTCTCTGGTGGTTTCTCTGCCGGTGACGAACCTGATGGATCTGCAAAATTCATTGCAAACGTTTTGAAAGCAGGTAACATTTCTGAAGAAGTTATGAACCTCTTAAAGAAACGTGATGGTCTTGTACTTGGTATTTGTAACGGATTCCAGGCACTTGTAAAGACAGGTCTTGCAATGTACGGCGAAATTGTAGATATGAAAGATGATATGCCAACTCTTACTTACAATAGAATTGGCCGCCACATCAGCCGCATTGTTCGCACTCGTGTTGTTTCTGCAATGTCTCCTTGGGCACAGCATCCTTCTGTAATTGATGAACGCAACCACTTGATTGCAATTTCTCACGGTGAAGGTCGCTTTGTTTGTGATGAAGCAACAGCTAAAAAATTGTTCGAAAACGGACAGGTATTCAGCCAGTATGTAGACGAATTTGGTCGTCCTGCAATTACAGAACCAGATAATCCAAACGGATCTGCATTTGCAATTGAAGGTATTACAAGCCCTGACGGACACGTACTTGGTAAGATGGGACACAATGAACGTGGTGTAGGTATGGAATCTAACGGTTCAAGCTTTGACTTGTTCAAGAACGTTGGTGGAAATCCTGTGACAAATAGTTCTGAGACAACATGCGAAAACCTCTTCGCTGCTGGTGTAGCTTACTTTAAATAGGAATTAAAATGAAAAAACAGAATTTACTATTAATATTGTTGCTTGCAATCTCAATTTCTTTTATTAGTTGTGGTAAAAAAGTTACTCCAGCTGAAAATGGCTGCTTTATTTCTATGGAAGATGGCGCAGTTTATGCAAATAAGAAAAAGCAGAATATCCTTCTTGTTGTAACAACTGGAACAGATGATGAATTCAGCAAAAATTTTATAGAGAACGTTCTAAACACAGACAATTTTAAAAATCAGATTGCATCAAAATATGCAGTTGTAAATTTTGATTTTTCAGAAGAATCATACACAAAAACAGTTGATTCAGAAGCTTTTGCCGATGTTATGTATAAAAATGCAAGAGTTGCCAGCCTTCTTAATGTGCAGGCAGCTCCTGCAATTTACCTTTTTACACCAGAAAAATATTTCATTACAGAAGTATATCTTGATGATTATCCTTTCTCGTTAGGAGCTTTGGAAACAGCCCTCGCAGAATGTGAAGAAACTGTAATGAAAGTTAACCTTCTTGTAAAAGAAACTAAAAAGGGTAGTGTGGAAAAAAGAGTTATCGCAATTGATACACTTTTTGAATCAACAGATTCAATTCAAAAGACTTTCCTTGGCGACTTAATTGAACAGGTTATTAAGTTAGATAAAAATAATAAAACTGGTCTTGTAAGTAAATATATTGTGGCAAATGCCAATGCAAAGGCTTCTGAAGCTTTCCTCGAAGGAAACATAGATGCTGCAGTTCAGGCCTTTGTTACAGGTGCAAAAGAAAAATATATTGAACCAGGACATGCACAGCAGCTTTACTACATGGCAGCTTATGTTCTTATTATGGCAGAATCTTCTGATGCAACACAAATTACAGCATACTTGCAGAAAGCTATAGATGCTGCTCCAGAATCTGAAGCTGTTCCAGAAATTGAAGCCTTTAAATCTTATGTACTTGGAGTACTTTCAGAATAATGGCTGAACACCCGTCCTCCGGTATATACATTCTTCTCGTAGTTTTAATTGTTCTTTCCATGCTGTTTTCCATATCGGAAAGTTCAATACTTGGAATGAACAAATTAAGACTTAGAATTCTTCGTAAGAATAAAGATAAACGCGCACTTCGTATAGGAAAACTCCTGGATCAAAAAGAGCGTTTAATCAATTCGCTTTTAGTTTCAAACGATATTGTAAATATTTTACTTTCTTCTATTATAACGTCTATTGCGCTGTCTCTTTATGGAGAAGGTGGCGTTGGAATTGCTACGGTAATTGCTACAATCCTTCTGTTGATTTTTGGCGAAATAACACCTAAAACAATTTCGACCCGTTGTCCAGACCGCATTGCCTATGCACTTTCGCTGTTCGTTTTGATTGTTGTAATTATTATGAGCCCTGTTGTTACAGTCGTAACTTTTATTGCCCGTTGTTTTCTATTAATTTTTGGCATTCATACTAAAACAAAAAAACAGTCGTATACAGAAGAAGAAATTAAAACTTTTATCGACATGAGTTCAGAAAGCGGTGTTATAGAAGAAGATGAAAACCGAATGATGTCGCAGGTATTCAAATTTTCCGATCTTGAAGCACAGGACATTATGGTACCTCGTACAAAAATCAGGGCCATTTCCATTGAAGCTTCTTACCGCGATATTGTCGAACTTTCGCAGCGGCTGGGCTACACTCGTTTCCCTGTTTACCGAAAATCAATTGACGATATTGTAGGCATTATTTATCTAAAAGATATGCTTTCGTATAAAGATAATCAAAAGGCTTTTGAACTGGCCAAGGTAATGCGTTCGCCATTGTTTATTCTTGGTACAAAGAAAATGTCGTCGGTTCAGATGCTGCTTTTTGAAAGTCACCATTCTATGGCAATTATTGTAGATGAATATTCAGGAACCGACGGTATTATTACAGAAAAGGATATTGCCCGCGAAATTTTTGCATTGCCTGGCGAAGATACATTGCGCGGAAAGGTTTTTGAATTTGAAGAAGTAGAAGATAAAACAGATTTTGAAGTTAATGGTTCTGTTCTGCTCCGTGACCTTAAAGAAGATTTGCATATCAATCTGGAATCTTCTATGAATGAAACTATTGCCGGCTGGTTTATAGAACAAATTGACCGTATGCCAGAAACAAACGATGTTGTCAATTTTGAAGGCTGGACTTTTACAGTAAAGAAAATTCAGGCCCATCGTATAGAACGTATTGAAATAAATAAAGTTAATATAGAAGAAAATGATGAAATTGAAACTGTCGAAAAGGAGGAAACTAAATGACATACTTATTGTTAGTTTTTCTTCTTTTGTGTGTAGGATTTTTTACTTCATCTGAAACTGCATACTTGTCGCTTCCAAAACTTAAATTGCGCAGTATGGTAGAGGAAGGTCGCAAAAATGCTAAACTTGTTGCAAAATTAAAAGCAAATATGGACCGCCTTCTTACAACAGTTTTAATTGGTACAAACTTTTTAAATTCCCTGGCATCGGCAATTGCAACAGCTTTGGCAATAAAACTTTTGGGAAGTAAAGGTTCTGCAATTGCACCTTTTGTTACAGCATTTTTTATAACAACATTTGGCCAGATTGTGCCTAAAACTGCCGCAGGTTTATACCCCGATAAGTTCGCATGCTTTTCTAGTGTTCCTTTATCAATCTTGGGGAAAATCTTCTTTCCTATTGTCTGGCTCTTTGAACGCCTTTCGCACCTTGTAGTGGGCATTGTAGAAAAGGCAATTAAACCTGCCGGCGCTATTGTTACAGAAGAAGAACTGAAGACCTTAATAGATGTAGGGTCGCAGGAAGGAACAATCGAAAAAGATGAAAATGCCCTTTTGAACAAAATAATTAAATTTAACAATCTTCAGGTAGAAGATGTTATGAAGCACCGTTCCTTTGTAAGTATGATCGAAAAGTCTGCCGATTACGATGCTGTTGTTCACGAATTTTTGGAATCTGGGTTTTCAACAATTACAGTTTACAGCGAAGAACGCGAGAATGTAGTAGGGGTAATTAATTATAAGCAAATTATGTTTGGTACAGATTTACTTGATCATTCGGAAGGTTATGCCGGAAGAATAATGAAGGAAGTCCTTTTTGTACCGGGAACACTTTCTGTTTTGGAATTGTTGCAGCGCTTCCGCCAGAGTGAATATAAATTTGCCGTAGTTTTGGACGAACAGGGCCAGACCGATGGAATAATTACAATGGAAGATATTACAAATATTGTATTTGGCCGCATGACAGACGAAAATTCCCTGGATGATAAAGCCCCTGAAGATAAAGTTCAGCTTGTTTCGCTGGATACATTTATTGTACCTGGCGATATGAAGATTGAAGATGTAAACGAAATTTTAGGCCTAAGCCTTGAATCAGAAGATATGAATACAGTAGCCGGCTGGCTGCTCGAAAAATTTGGATATTTGCCACAGTCCGGCAATGTTCTAATAGATGGTAAAAACTTATACACAGTAGAAGACGTGCAACAGCACCGCATTACAAGAATTCGCGTGCGAAAAGGCGTGAAGGCATAAAGCGTATACGCGAAAATCAACTTTTTTTTCAAATAACATCTCTTACATTTCCGAAAATCGTAAACCTCTGCTTATATTAAAGTAGAGGTTTTTTGTCGGTATTATTTAATGCGAAAAAATAAGATTTCCGACAAGGATATGTAATAAGCGAAAGATTGTCGGTATGTTCATTAGATGAACTTTTTTGCAGTCCGACAGTTATAAAATATTAAGTAAGATTTGTCGGTAGTGTAATTTTATAAAAAATAAATATACCGACAATACAAGATTAAATTATTTTAATTGTCGGTTGAAAAAAAATTCAGAAAGTAAGCGTTACCGACAAATCTCTATAAATTAGAAACTTTGTCGGATCACTACGAATTAATTTTCTAAAAAATACCGACAATGCTTGCATTGAAACAGACAATTTGTCGGAAAATGCTAATAAAGGATGTGAAAATATGGAGAATATTGAAAAATTACCTCCACCTTTTTGGTTGGAGACACTGATTAGTTGGCAATATAGTTTAGGACAGTTAATTGAATCCGAGAAAAAAATAAATGATTCAGAAAAAACAGATAAGCATCTTAGAATTGATCAGACAAAATCAGGTGCGCAATATTATTTAATAGAAAAACGAGGTCAAAAAATAGGAAAATATATTCCAAAAGAGAATATTCAAGTTGTAAAAAAACTTGCACAATATAGATATAATATTAAGATTTTTCCTGAATTACAAAAACAGTATGACATAATAGAAAAGTTTCTGCATAATTATCAGAAAGTGAATAACAAGAATGTATCTATATATAGTTTTGAAAAATGTTATGAAAAACTTTCAGCTGCAAGGAAGAATCTTGTAGTCCCTGTAACGTTCCCAGATAAATTGTATGCAAAATTTTGGAATCAGAGTAAAAATAAAGAAAAAGTAAATCTAACCTATATGGATGAAGGGAAAATATTTGCGACAAAAAACGATGAAAAAGTACGCTCAAAATCAGAAGTAATAATTGCAGATGCATTAGCTAATTATGGTATTCCGTATTTTTATGAATTGCCTATAAAAATTGGAAAAACTGTTTATCCAGATTTTACGTGTCTTAATGTTCGTACAAGAAAAGAATTTATATGGGAGCATTTTGGGCTTATGGATAATATGGAATATGCAAGCAAGAATACAAATAAAATTATTCTTTATGAAAAATACGGATATTTTCTTGGAAAGAATCTAATAATTACAATGGAGACTCATGATATGCCATTAACACCACAGAGAGTTGAAAAAATCGTAAAAGAATACTTATTATAAATTAAAAATGTAAAGAATAGTTAATGCCACAGTTGAATATGAAATGAGAAGTTCCACCTTTTACGTCATTTGGGAGTCTATTCCAAGCAATATATTTGTTGGGTTTATTATTTGAGTCTAATGATTTAAATGAAGTTTGACCTTTCGATACAGGTAAATACTCAAAATTGAGAGTAAAGCCTAGTTTGTTATTATTATTAATATTATAAAAAACAGAACTTCCGGTTTGTAATAAGATTCCATTATTCATTTCATCAAAAAATGCTAAACTTCTATCAATATGACAATCTAATGCATTAATATGCGCAAGACCAGGACTTATATAAAAGTCTGTAGAAATAAATATTTTTGGAATAGGTTCAAAATCTATTTGTAAACCTGTTTTTAGAATGTTCGATTCCTGTTCGTAAGTAAAACTGTCTCCTGTTATATTATGGATCTTGAAATCATCATTCTTATATGCATAAAACCCATCTGTAGCATGAAATTTTATATAGGAATATTCATAAGATATGAGAGGAATGATATATAAAGTATCTTTTATAGAAATTTTGCCACCAGCAGCAAAAGATAAATTATAATAATGGTCAAGAAAATTTGTGTTTTTAGAATAGTTAGTAAGTTCATGAGGATCATCATGAATCCATGCGTCAGTTGTCGAATTTTTCCAATCATAATCTTGTATATAACCACTTCTGCCTGGAATTGCAATTTTGCCTTTAGTACCTATGTATATAAGGTTAGCAATTGTAAAATCAATTTTTCCAGAGAAATATGGAGTACATTGTAAATCCCAATCGAGGCGACTCAACATATTATTGGTGTTTTTACAATGCTCATCAAAAACATATTCATTTACGGTACCCATTAAAACACCGAATTCCGGGCTAAATTCGAAAGATAACGTTTTGTTTTCGGCAGAGGCGAAAGTTAGAATAAAAAAAAATGCAATTCCTGCTAAAAATTTTTTCACTATTCACCAACAGGATCAACCCCAAAGATTTTAGCAAGCTGTTTACGGGTGGCTTCCATGTCTTTAGGGTAGGCCGCCGTGTAAGTTACAGTTTCGTCGGTAGCAGGGTGCTTTAATTCAATTTTGTAGGCATGCAAAGCAAGGCGGCTGAGTAAAGGGCGTTCTTCAAATTCGTCGCCGTTCCACTTCTTTTTAATTTCGCTAAGGCGCACAGGCTTTTGGTTGCCGCTGTAAAGAGGGTCGCACACAATGCTTAAGCCGTTAGAAGCCAAATGCACACGAATCTGGTGGGTGCGGCCAGTTTTTGGGTGGCATTCAATCCACGAATATGGGCCACAGTTACCAATCAATTTAAAGTCGGTTACCGAAGGCTTACCATAACGGCCACTTACAACAGTTCTGTGGCGGGCGTCGCCGTCTGGTTGAAGTGCCAAATCTACATGAAGAGTTTCCCACATAGGGTGACCATAAACCAAAGCGTGGTAAGTTTTGCTAACTTCACGGTGTTCAAACTGCATAGAAAGATTACGTTGAGCTTCTGGAGTACGGGCATAAACAATAAGACCCGAAGTATCCTTATCTATACGATGTACCGCATACAATTTGCCAAATTCCTTTTCGGCAAGCATATCAAGACGTGGTACATCAGGGTTATAACGGTCTGCAGCAATCAAAATACCGCTACGTTTATTCAATACAACAATAGATTCATCAGAATAGATAACATTATAATCAAAATTTTTAGCTGACATTCTTCTATTATAGCAAATAAATAAATAAGATTGAAGATTCCAGGCCGCCCATCCGATAAATTACCTAATGGTATTGTGAAGAGAAAAATTCTATTTTTTTTTCTTGACTTCTAAAAATGGCCATTGTAAAATTAAATTAAACGGATGACACATAAAGGGTCGTTGACTCGTGGCGTCCATAAAAAAAAAGGAGGATTTTTTCATATGAAAAAAATCGTAATGGGAATCGCAGCTGTTGCATTGGCAACATCAATGTTCGCTGCTGACCCTGCATTTGATCCATCAGTAACAGAATTTACTGGTAATGCAGAAGTAAAATGGGGTGTAAACCTTGATGCTGAAAAAACTGGTTTTAAGAACTCTGAAGAAGCTAGTCTTAAAATGAAGTTGTTCGGTGGCGGAGATAAAGCTACAGAAGGTGAAGGCGTATGGGCTGACCTTATGATTAAAGTTGATGATGCTGCTTGGAGCTCAAACGATGGACTTAAAGGCGCAGCTGTTGACCACGCAAAAATCTGGATTGAAAAATTCTATGTTGGTATCCGCGCTGGCGATATCTTGACAAAAGAATTCAAACCAACACTCGCTCTTAAATCAGACAACGTTCTTGTTGCTAACAATGGAGCTAAAGATTACTCACAGGGTATCATTGCTGGTTACGAAGATGATAACTTGAACATTGGTGCAGAATTCCGTTCAAATCCAAAAGCTGATGCTGATAAAGAACAGTATACAGATGATTACGGAATTGCTGGTAGAGTAGAATTGAAAGACGGTAACGAATGGGTTAACGGTCTTGGTGTAAAAGTAGATGCTTCTACAATCTTCGAAGAAGATGCTCCAGTTGCATTCTCTGCTATTGCTTCTTACAAAGCTGCTATTGATGATACATACTATGTAAAACCACAGGTAGGATACGGTACTCCTGACCTCGGTGATGATGATGGTACTATTGGTGCTGCATTGCTCTTCGGATGGGGTGATGAAGCTGATGACAAACCAGGATTGTACTACTTCAACACAGATGATTGGAAGAAAATGACACCAGGTGTATCTGTAGCTTATGTTGCAGATGTTGCAGATTTCGATCTTGACCAGTATGGTTCATTGGAAGTTTCATTCTTCTCTGGAGATATCGTAGAAAACTTGAAAGCTGCTGCTGATGTAACAATCGCAATGGTTAAAGATTTAGATTTCGACAAAGCTATTGGAACTGCTGCTGCTGCTTGTCAGTATGCAATCAAAGCTGACGATGTAACTGTTACATTGAAAGCTGGTATTAAATATGATCAGTATGCTGAATTGGAAGCTAAAAAAGCTGCTGTAGCTGATAAATATGATTGGGTTGATGATGATGATGATGAGACAACACCTCCTGTCTGGGATCTCGTACCTGGTAAAGCAGCTGTACCAGCTGTAATCGGTGAAGATCTCGAACTCAGCGTAGGTGTAGATGTTGCTGGTCTTATCAACAACACAACATTCTCTGCTGAATACGTTTCTGGAAACCTCAAAGCTGACCCAGCTGTAAAAGGAACAATCAACGTAGGATGTAAAATCGCATTCTAATTCATAACTTGAATTAGTTACCTATAAAATGGCCACTCCTGTAAAGGGGTGGCTGTTTTTTTTATAAATAAGTAGCATCTAGAATTTTATGGTCAAATAGAAAATAATATGTTAAATTTAAAAAATGGAGGTAAAGTAGATGCCAAGTTCTTTATTAGAAGCTTATGAAACACTCACTCTTGAAGCTCAACAAGAAGTTGAACATCTTATATATTTTCTTCTTTCTCAACAAAAAAAGAAAAATCACAAGATAATGGAAATAGTTCTATAATAGATTCTTTTTTAGGTAAATGCAGTTCCTGGAATAAAGAAGATGCATTAACTTATCAGAATAATTTAAGGTAATTGTACTGTAACATATACATTAAAAATCTGTTATAATATATAGAAAGGAAAAAAAGAAATTATGAAAAAATACTTACCATCAATGCTCTTAATTGGAGCTTTAATTTTTACATCTTGTGCATCAAAAAATACAGATTCTTTAACAGATGATTATTCGTATGATGACTACGATGAGGTTACAGAAATTATTCCGGCAAAACCTGTAACAGACACATATCTTGGTGATTTTGACCCAATCGAAATGGGAGAATTTATCTTCCTTCAGAAATCTAAAAAAACTGTAAAACCAAAGCAGATTAAAGAAGTTCACCTTGTTCCTCGAAGAAATACAGTTGAATTTTACTTCCGCGACACAGCAAATGTTATTGTTATTTCATTAGACAAAACAGAACGCGATAAAATTGTGGAAGCCTGCAACACATTCTTACAGCAGTACGAAGAAAAAACAATTCCTCATCATAAAGTAAATACAAAAACTGCTTATTTTAATTCAAAAACCCGTACCTGGTTCGGCGTATTTGGACCTGCTACAGAATGTTCAAAAACAGATTATTACGTAAACTGCGAATTTATAGACCGTAAACCATATCTTTTATTGCATTTTGCACCAACTAGAACAGACAATTACAAGGCATTTACACCAAAATTAAACTTGTATATGTCGCCAACCCAAATCCGCAATTTCATTACACAAATGGATCAGGAAACATTGAATGCCTACGTAGAAGGCTATAACGAAAAAGCGTATACATATTAATTAGAAATATATTTAAGTGCTTTCTAACAAACCGCAGTACATATTGTATTGCGGTTATTTTTTTTTAACTTTCCCCTAGAAAAGTGTGTAAATCCCCTGTATTTTCCTCTAGAAAAATGTGTATTTTCCTTGTTTTTTCCCCTAGAAAAGTGTGCATTTGTTTTATAATTGAATATTATTCTTACACATTCAAAAAATTGTGATAATGATAAAATTAATTAATGATTACATATTAAACAATTGTTTTTGTTATGTTTTGTATGTAATTTTTTAGAATATTAACACCATTCTACTTGCATTACTAATGAAATTACATACATAAAATAAAATTAATAACTCTTTTGTATGTAATTTTTCTTTAATAAAACATAATTCTCAACTGAAGAACAGAAATTTTACATACAATATTAAAAAAAATTACCTAACTAGTATGTATCGGTTGATTTCTACTGCTCCGTTTGACCTGCTGTAATAGGATATTTGAAACTTTCTATTTGCTTTAGTTAGAATGTATTAAGTTAAACAAAATGGCCACCCCTTTACAGGAGTGGCCATTATTGTAACTAGCTAATTCAAGTTATGAATTAGAGAGCGATTTTACATCCTACGTTGATTGTTCCTGCTTCATCAGCAATCAAGTCTCCTGAAACATATTCAGCAGAGAATGTTGTGTTGTTGATAAGACCAGCAACATCTACACCTGCTTTCAAATTGAGTGTATCATCAGCTGCATTTACCCATTTACAACCAGCTTTAAGAGTAACTGTAACATCATCAGCAGCTTTTACATCGTACTGACAAGCTGCATAAATGTTATTGAGTTCAAAATCAGCATCTTTTACTAAAGAAGTTTGTGTATATGCTGCTGCTTTAAAGTTTCCAATTAAATCACCTGTATATACAGCAAATTCCATATATCCCAGGTTTGCTTCATTCCAAAGATTCTTTGTATACACTACAGAAACACCTGGTGTGATTTTCTTAAATGCATCAGCATCATCAAAGAAATATAAACCAGGGTTAGAATCTGCTTCATCACCCCAGCCAAAAATAATTGCAGCGCCTGCTACATCTGCTTTTTCAACTGCAGAAGCATAAGCAACCTGTGGTTTCAAATAGAATTTATCATCGATGGCAATTTTGTATGCAGCAATTGCCGAAAGATGTGTTGTAGAATCTTCATAGAAAGCTTTTGCAATATCAAACTTAACACCAAGACCGTTAACCCATTCGTTACCATCTTTCAACTCAACTCTACCAGCAATACCGTATTCATTTGTATACTGATTTACAATTTCACCATCGGCGTCCACAACAGGTTCTGAACGGAAGTCTACACCGATATTCAAGTTATCATCATCATAACCTGCAATAATACCCTGTGTATATGCAGCATATCCACCTTTTGTAATGCGTACATTGTCTGATTTAAGAGCGAGTGTTGGTTTAAATTCTTTTGTTAAAAGATCACCAGCCATAATTCCTACATAGAATTTTTCAATCCAGATTTTAGCATGGTCAATTGACCATGTTGGAATTGTTTCAGCACCATTTTCTTCTTTCCATGCATTATCATCAGCTACTTTTACTTTAAGGTCAGCCCAAATGCCTTCGCCTTCAGTAGACTTATCACCATTTGTGAACAACTGCATTTTAAGATTTCCACCTACAGAATTCTTAAAACCTGTTTTTCCGTCATTATCAAGGTCTACACCCCATTTTACTTCTGCATTTCCATCGAACTGTGTTACCTGTGGATCAAATGCAGGGTCAGCAGCGAACATTGATGTTGCCAATGCAACAGCTGCGATTCCCATTACGATTTTTTTCATATGAAAAAATCCTCCGTTTAAATCGAAATTTGGGAATGTGCAATTTTCGTGCCAAGAAGTGTTTTTTTTACTTTCATTTCCTTAAATCACATAGTTTCGCATATATATAAGTAAGGAGTATTTGCTTTATGTATTCGCACGAAATGACCCCGCAGGAGAAGTGGGAAAATGCAACAATTGCTAATAATTTTATTTTCTATAAAATTATGCGGAATAATCCTGATGTGTGTCAGGAATTTATTGAACGTCTTCTTCAAATAGAAATTGATCATATTGAAATGGCACAAGAGGAAGAAGTAGATGTAGACCTTAATTCTAAGGCAATTAGAATGGATGTATATGCAAAAAATAGAACTCAAGCATTCGATTTGGAAATGCAGTCTATCGATTCAAAAGAATTACCTGAACGAGCTCGATATTATCAAGGAATTATGGATGTGGATAATTTGAAATCGGGAGAATCGTATTCTAAATTGAAAGATTCTTATGTTATTTTCATATGTCTTACAGATATATTTGGTTATGGTCTTCCAAAATATCAGTTTGAAAATATTCATGCTGATGATTTGAATATCAAACTAAATGACAGAACTTATAAATACTTCTATATTGCAGAGAACTGTGATAAACTGTTGGACGAAAAGCAGAAAGAATTATTAAGATTGGTAAAAGAAAACGTAAGTACAGATGATTTTTCTTCACGGATTCTAAAACTGGTTTCTAATGCAAAGAAAAATTCTCAATGGAGACACAAATATATGGAATATGAAAGACAGAGAACATATGATCGTTTAGCTGGTGAAGAAAAAGGTCGTTATGAAGCTAAACTTGAAACTGCTGTTATTGCTGTTAGAAAATTTAATGTTCCCATAGAAACTGTTGCAAAAGAATATGATGTCCCATTAGAAGAACTTAAGAAAAAATTAAAATAATTTTCCAAAAAAATAAAATTATTTTGTAACTATTTCTTAGAAAAATGGTTATTTATATAGAAAAAACGAAGTGATAATTATAGAGACCGCCGGTTTTCCCTCCTTTCCCCGGCGGTCTTTTTTTTAAAGAAATGCTTTATATTGCAGCATTTGTATATTATCTCCAAAATTGGTATACTTAAAATTATGGTAATATCTTCTATTGATTTGAAAAACGGACATGTCGTTCAGCTTAAGAACGGCAAGGAACTGGTTCTTCAGCGTGATGATGCTGATGCTTTAATCAGCCAGTTTGACATGTATGGCGAAGTTGCTGTTATTGATTTGGATGCAGCTTTAGGAAATGTTGATGCTAAAGGTAACACTGTAAATACTCCTTTGTTAAAATCACTTCTCCATCGTGGTAATGTTCGTACTGGTGGTGGAATTAGATCTGTTAAACGTGCTCGTGAATTAATTAGTCTTGGTGCTGAAAAAGTTATTATTGGTTCTTCTGCATGGAAATCTAACCCTGTGCCTGGTGAATCTGTATTAAACGAAGATTTCTTAAATGAACTTGCAGCTGCTATTGGCAAAGACCGCATTATTATTTCTGTAGATTGTATTAACGGTAAAATTGCAGTTAAAGGTTGGACAGAAACTGTTGATATTCCTCTTGTTGAAGGTGCTAAACAGGCTGAAAAATTCTGTTCGGAACTTCTTTTTACTTGTGTTGAAAAAGAAGGTTGTATGCAGGGTACTAACATGGATTATGCTAAAGCTTTACGTGATGCTGTCCATTGTCGTGTTGTTGTTGCCGGTGGTGTTTCTAGTGTTGAAGAAATTGCCCAGCTTGAAAAAATGCATTGTGATGTTCAGCTTGGTATGGCTCTTTATACTGGAAAAGTTAATCTTACAGATTCTTTTGTTGCCTGCCTTGACTTTGAAAAATCACCTCTTATTCCTGTAATTGCTCAGAGTGTTAATGGTGATGTTTTAATGCAGGGCTTTTCAAATGCAGAGGCTGTTCGCAAATCTTTTGATTGTGGAAAATTAACTTTCTGGAGTCGTTCTCGAAACGAACTTTGGACTAAAGGCGATACAAGTGGAAATTATTTACAGTTAGTTCGTATGCGTGCTGATTGTGACCGAGATTGTATTCTTGCAACTGTTCTTCCTGTGGGTCCTGCTTGCCATACTGGTAGCTGGACTTGCTTTACATCTGACCCTGGTGAAAAATCTTCTATGGGCCGTTTGTATAATGTAATTGCAGACCGTTTTGCTAACCCTAAACCTGGCAGCTACACTGCTACTCTTGATGCTAAACGTGTTCGCGAAAAGGTTGAAGAAGAAGCTGAAGAATTATGTGAAGCAGACGGAAAAGATGAAGTTATCTGGGAAGCTGCCGATTTGCTTTACTTTGTAAATGTTCTTATGTACAAAGAAGGTGTAACCTGGAAAGACGTATATGACGAACTTGATAGACGTCATAAGGAAAAGTAATGTGTAAGGCCGCTAGCGGCCGGTGTTTAATTGGAAAGCGTTAAAAAAATTGCGAAAGCAATTTTTAGCTTATCCATAATGAAAATGGAGTTTTTATGATTCGTATTCAACGATATACTGAAGTAGAAGATGACTTTTTTAAGGGGCGTACTTTTGGCGACTCTAATGAAGTTGTAACTTCTGTTCTTGAAGAAGTTCAGAAAAAAGGTGATGCCGCACTTCGCATTTACGGTCAGAAATTTGACGTTTCTGTTCCTGCAACTTTTGAAGTTCCACAGGAAGAATTAAAAGCTGCTGCAGAAAAGCTTAAGATTGAAAAACGTGATGTTTATGATGCAATTGTATATTCTCACGATTTAGCATTGAAATTTGCAAAGCTTCAGCGCAAATCTTTTACTGATTTTGAAGAAGAACTTGAACCTGGTATTTTTACAGGCCAGAAAACAATTCCTGTTGAAACTGCTGGTTGTTATGTTCCTGCTGGACGTTTTCCTTTGGTTTCTACTGTAATTATGACTGTAACTCCAGCTGTTGCTGCAGGTGTTGAAAATGTAATTATGTGTACTCCTCCAAGAGTCCACCCTGATGATAGAGCTGCTGCTGATAAATCTGCAAGTGGTATTCCTGGTAAAGCTTTTACTGGTGGAAAACCTTACGCAGATGAAGGAATTATGGCAGCTGCTTATATTTGTGGTGTTAATCATCTTTATGCGGTTGGTGGGTCACAGGCAATTGGAGCTATGGCTTATGGTACTGAATCTATTCCTAAGGTTGATGTAATTGTTGGCCCTGGTAATAAATTTGTTGCTTCTGCTAAAAAAGCTGTATTTGGTGCTGTTGGCATTGATATGGTTGCTGGACCTACTGAAGTTCTTATTATTGCAGATGATTCTGCTAATCCTGCTTGGGTTGCAGCTGACCTTCTTGCACAGGCAGAACACGATGTTGTTGCACAGCCAGTTATGGTTACAAACAGTATGGACCTTGCAAATAAAGTTAGTGCTGAAATTGAAAAGCAGCTTGAAACTCTTACTACTAAAGCAATTGCACGCCAGAGTGTAGATAATTGTGGAAAGATTATTATTGTAGATGATTTAATGACTGCAGTTGAAGTTGCTAACCGTAAAGCTCCAGAACACCTTGAACTTGCCCTTGATGAAGGTAAGCTTCGCGACGAAATTGAAAGTAAAGTTCGCAATTATGGTTCACTGTTTATTGGTCACCAGTCTGCAGAAGTTTTTGGAGATTATGCTGCCGGTCTTAACCACACATTGCCAACTTCTGGAACTGCAAAATATACTGGCGGTTTAAGTGTTCGTATGTTCCTTAAAACTGTGACAACATTGCGTGCTCTTGAAAATAAATCTGGTACTGTAAAAAGTGCTGTTGCCGCTGGCTTCTTAGGTGATGTAGAAGGTCTTGCAGGCCATGCCGCTGCTGCCCGTATAAGGATTGGAAAATGATTTTAGATATTACTAAATTAGGTGAACCTATTTTACGTGAAAAGGCTCAGCCAGTTGCCGAAGTAAATGACGAAATTCGCCAGCTTTGCGAAGATATGTTTGAAACTATGATTGATGCTGAAGGCGTTGGTCTTGCAGGTCCACAGGTTGGAAAAAATCTTCGTTTGTTTGTACTTATTGCCGACGACGAAGTTAGACGTGTATTTATTAATCCTCAGATTATTAAAACTTCTGAAGAAGTTGGTGAATATGACGAAGGTTGTTTAAGTATTCCTCAGGTTTACGAAACAATTACTCGTCCAACAAAAGTAACTGTTCAGGCTTTGAACGAAAAAGGTAAGCCATTTACTCTTGAAGCAGACGGTTTCCTTGCACGCATTATTCAGCATGAATATGACCATTTGGATGGTATTTTATACATCGACCGTGGTGATAAGGAATTTGCTGCAAAAACTGAAGAACAGTTTAAAAAACGCGCTGAACGTGCCGCTCAGAAAGCAAAAGAAAAAGCTGCAAAACAGGCAAAAATTGCGGCTAAAATTGCAGCTAAAGAAGCAAAGAAAAATAAGTAATTATGAAAATTTTATATGCAGGAAGCCCAGAAGCGGCTTGTACAACTTTAAAACTTCTCTATGATGCACAGTCTGAATGTGGATTTGAAATTGCAGGTGTACTTTCAAATCCTCCTTCTGCAAAGGGGCGCCACAAGGAATTAATTCCGACTCCAGTTGCAGCTTTTGCACAAGAAAAAGGGATTCCTGTATTTACTCCAGAACATCTTGATGGAAATGCAAGAGATGCTATTAGTCCTTTAGGTGCAGATTTACTTGTTTGTTTTGCTTACGGCCATATTTTTGGACCTAAATTCCTTGCAATGTTCCCTATGGGCGGAATAAACCTGCATCCTTCATTGTTGCCAAAATACCGTGGGTGTACTCCGGTTCCTGCTGCAATCCTTAATAGAGATTCCCAAACTGCAGTGACAATCCAAACACTTGGCCTTAAAATGGACGAAGGTGACATTCTAGCTCAGACTGTTGTAGAATTAAATGGTACGGAAACAGGGGAAAGCCTACTTAACTACAGTGCGGAGGAAGGTGCAAAACTTATTTGCCAGGTTGTAAAGGCTTGTGCCAATGGTAAATTGCCAGCAGGAAATCCTCAAACTGGAGAAGCTTCGTATACTGGAATTATTACTAAAGAAGATGGTAAAATTAACTGGCAGGAAAGTGCTGCTGTTATAGAAGCAAAAATTAGAGCTTACTATCCGGAGCCTGGCTGCTGGTGTGTTGAAAATAATCAGCCCTTAAGAATTCTTGCGGCAAAACTTTTTACTGGCGATGTAGCTGAATATGAAGCTGCAGTTCCTGGTACTGTTGCTGCGTATATTAAAAGCGAAGGGGTTTTAATAAAGACTGCTGATGGTATTCTGGTTGCTAAAGAATTACAGCGCCAGGGTAAAAAAGCCATGAATTATAAAGACTTTATGAATGGAGCCAGAGATTTTATTGGTTCTGTTTTACAATAAAAGAGGAAATTATGAGCGATAATGAGAATATTGAAAACAACGAAGTGATTGTAGAAAAGAAAGAAAAAGTTCGTAAGGAAAGAAAGCCTTTTAAATTTGGAATGAAATTTGGAGAAGGCTACGAAAAGCTTCAATCAAGTATTCCAGCATTAATTGTTGTTGTTGTTTCTGCATTTATTGTTATGCTTTTTGTTGCTTTTGCAGTTTTCTTTATAAATGTACAGGGGCCAGAAAAAGTTCTTGTTCCTAATGTAACTGGCAAAAAACTTGAAGATGCTTTGCTTGAAATGCAGGATAAGGAACTGTACCCTAAAATTAATCTTCGTTATTCAGATGTTCCTGGTGATGAAGGTACAATTCTTAGTCAGTCGCCTGCTGCAAGTGCCATTGTTCGTGGTTACAGTCGTGTTTCTCTTGTTGTAAGCCGTGGTATTATTGTAGATAAAGTTGACGATTATGTTGGTCAGAAAATTGATGATGTTCAGCTTAAGATTCAGACTTTATTTGCCGGACAGCCAAAGCCATTAATCGTTCTTGCTGACCCTGAATATAAACCTGATACTTCGGAAGCAGGTACAATTCTTGAACAGGATCCTCCTGCTGGTACAAGCATTTCGGAACCTGTTACAGTTCAGTTGATTGTAAGCCGTGGTCCAAATTATGAAAATACTCGTGCGCCAAATGTAAAAGGGCAGAGTATTAATGATTTGTTGCAGACTATTACAAGAAGTAAAGTTGTATTCGACATTATTGGAAGAGAAGCAGAAGACGGAGAAAAAGTTGGCGTTGTTGTAGCACAACCTACTTTCGATAGTGAATATGTTCCAAATTACTCACGTGTAGAAATTGAACTTACAATTCCAGAAGGGGTAATTGACGGTAACGTTTATGGAGTATTTACAGAATCTTTAATTGATTATCCATATCCTGTTCCTATGAAGCTTGTTGCAGTTCCTGTAGAAGGTGATTCTTATACTGTTGTAAGCTTTAACCACCCAGGTGGAAACTTAACAATTCCATATGCCGTGCCACAGGGAACAAATCTTGTTCTTTATGTTTCTGATAAGGTAGTTGCTCGCCAGGCTGCAAACTAAGTTTTTGTCGTAGGAAGATTTTATGAATCAACCATTAATTTGTATGACAGTAACAGGGAAAACCCTGGAAGAAAATGTAAAAATTGTCAGAAAATATGAAAAGCAAATTGATTTGGTTGAACTTAGAGTTGACCATTTAAGCGAAGATGAACAGTTTTATATTCGACGATTCCCATCAATGATTCGCCAGCCATGTATTTTATCTATTCGTCGTGATATTGACGGAGGGGCTTTTACTGGCGGCGAATTTTCACGTACAAATCTTTTTGCCAGAGCGCTGGCCTTTGCTAATGAAAATAAAAAGCGTAATTTTGCATACGTAGATTTTGAAGACGATTACAATTGTCCAAGTATTCAGGATGCGGCACAGGCATTTGGCGTTAGAATTATACGTTCCTATCACAATCTTAATGAGCCTGTAAAAAATGTAAAAGAACGCTGTGATATTATGCGAAAAACTGGTTATGAAATTCCAAAGGTTGTTTTTAAACCTCGAACCATAACCGATGTTCTTAATCTTTTTAAAGAAAGTGAACACATGACTCAGTACGACCATATTATTTCTGCAGTGGGAATTATTGGCCAGCCTTCAAGGATTCTTGCCAGTCGTACCAATTCTTTTTTAACATATGTTTCGCCAGACGAAATGCTGGAAAACACTGCTAGTTTGGGGCATCTTTCTCCTGGTCTTATGGCAGATACTTTTAATTTTCGTAATATTAATAACGACACTAAATTGTATGGAGTTACAGGCTGGCCGTTTGAAAAATCTTATACTTTGGATATTTTTAATAACGGCTTTAAAAATGTAGGATTGAACGCTCTGTATTTGCCGTTACGTTCAAATCTTATTTCTGATGTTTTGAATTTTGCAGAACAGGAAAATTTTAAGGGATTAAGTGTAACTGTTCCATTTAAAGAATCGGTTGTGTACTATCTTGATGAGCAGTCTCCTGAAGTTTTGCAGATAGGGGCTTGCAATACGGTGGTGCGCCGTGGAAATAAGTGGATTGGCTATAATACAGATTACAGTGGTTTTAAAAGTGCTTTAGAAGAATTTTTAGGGCCACTAAAAATTAAGCGAAAAAAGGTTGCTGTTATTGGAGCTGGTAGTGCGGCAAAAGCTGTTGCTTATACTTTAAAACTTATGGGTGCAAAAGTTTGTATTTTTAACCGTACAGAAGAAAGAGCAGAGCAGCTTGCCGGCAGATATGGTTTTGATTATTGCCAGCTTGACGTAAACTGTGCGCCAAAACTAGATGAATATTCAAATCTTATAATAAATACTTCTTCGTTGGGTAATGAAGGGGAAGTTGTTGCTACACCAGATAACGATCCAATCTACTTCTATAATTTTAGAGGTAATGAACTTGTATTTGATCTGGTATTTAGTCAGGCTATTACACCAATGATGCGCAGAGCTTCTCTTTCGGGCTGCAGAACTTGTAATGGGCAAAAAATGCTGGAAAATCAGGCTAGGGAACAATTCAGATTGTTTACCAGTTTAAATTATATAAATAAATAGTGAGGAAAATATGGGATTATCACAGTCGGAACAGAAAGTTTTAGTTGCTAATACAGCTATTGATACTTTAATTGAAAAAGGATTGATTTTTAGCGGAATGAAGATTGGACTAGGAACTGGTTCAACTGCTATGCCTGCAGTAAAACGTCTTGCAGAACATATTAATAATGGAGATTTGAAAGATATTAAAGCTGTTGGTACTAGTTTCCAGACTCAGAATGCCTGCCAGGATTATGGTATTCCAGTTTATTCTATGAATGATAGAATTATTGGTGGTCAGCTTGATTTGGCAATTGACGGTGCAGATGAAGTTGACCCTGATTGTAACTGTGTAAAAGGTGGTGGAGCTGCTCACGTTCGCGAAAAGATTGTTGAATACAACGCAAAAACTTTTGTTGTAATTGCAGATTCTTCTAAATCGGTTCAGACAATTGGTACAAAATTCCCAGTTCCTGTAGAAATTATAGGTGAAGCTCGTGTTCCTGTTACAAATGCTTTGAATAAACTTGGTGCAAAATGTGTACTTCGCGAAGGTGTAAAAAAATGTGGCCCTGTAATTACAGATAACGGTAACCAGATTTTGGACTGTACTTGGGAAAAACCAATTAATGTTCCAGAAATGGAAAACAAAATTAACAGCATTTGTGGTGTTGTTGAAACTGGTCTTTTTACACAGAATAAACCAATTGTATTTATTTCTAAGGAAGACGGTTCTGTAGAAATCCGTAATTTGAAATAGATGTTTCCACCTTTCCCTCAAGAACTGGCTCATAATTTTTGTCTCCAATTAATTTCTAGAATTGAAAGTGGAGATTTTGAATTACAACAGCTGGCGAGGGAAAGTGATGAACGCAAGGGCCAGGGGGTAATGCTTGGTGCCCTTGTGTGTAAAAATTCCCTTGAACAGCAGATTGTGTTGTACGCTGTTAGTGGAAATAATAAAGGCATTGGAATTATAAAACCTTTGCCCGAGTATGAAATAATAGTTCCTTCTATAGTAACAGAAGATAAAGTAAACGCCGCCCTGGCCGAAAATGACCTTTTAATCCACGAACTTACAGATAAAATTAATAATCTCCCAAATGGAGATGAAAAAACTGAACTTATAAATCAACGAACAGATCTTACAACAGTGTCGCTGCTGCGAGTTTTTAATCTTTATACTTTTACTCGCTTTGACGGCAAAAAAATTACCCTGAATGAAATAATTGCAGGTCACGATGGTAAATTGCCACCTACAGGCACTGGAGACTGCTGCGCTCCAAAACTTTTATCTTATGCTTTTGAAAACGGTTTACAACCAATAAGCATGGACGAAGTTTATTTTGGTGGAAATACTAAAAATAAAATTAGCGGCTGTTCCTACGAACCTTGCAATGAACGTTGTGGTTATATTTTGCCATCAATTTTAGGATTGGAAATTCTATACCGGGATGAACATATTGTTGTGGTAAATAAACAATCGGGTTTACTTGCAGTGCCAGGACGTGGCCCAGATAAGGCAGATTGTATTGAAGCACGTTTTAAGAAAATCTTCCCACAGTGCGAATTAAACCAGCCTGCGGTTCACCGGCTTGATATGGAAACTTCGGGAATTATGATTCTGGCTCTTACAAAAGAAGTTCACAGATTAATGAATATGCAGTTTGAGGCTCGTAAAGTTCACAAAAAATACCTGGCGTTGCTAGATGGAGTTTACCGTGGGCCTGCCGAAGGTAGAATTGGGTTGAAATTCCGTCTGGATGTTGAAAACCGTCCCCATCAGATTTATGACCCGGAACTGGGAAAACTTGGAATAACAGATTATAAAGTACTTGGTATAGAAAAATATAAAAATCCACTTACTGGAAAAAATAAAAATGTTACAAGAATAGAGTTTTTCCCACAAACAGGGCGAACTCACCAGTTAAGATTACATTCTAGCCATGAACTTGGACTGGGGCTACCAATTGTTGGCGACACTTTGTATGGTAGTCCAGAGCCAGGAGAAAAACTTATGCTCCACGCCCAGGAAATAAGTTTTGACCATCCTATAACTGGCGAAACTATGCATTTTAAATGCAGCAGAAGTTCCTATCTTGCCCAAAGTTAAAATATTACTCATAATACGGGTATGAATAAAAAAATTGAGATTCTTGATTCAACTTTACGCGATGGGGCCCAGGGTGAAGGGGTAAATTTTTCTGTTAAAGATAAAATTCATATTTGCCAGGCATTAGATGAACTTGGTGTAGCTTACATTGAAGCTGGAAACCCTGGTTCGAATCCTAAAGATATGGAATTTTTTAAGGAAGTAAAAAAACTTTCTTTTAAAAATGCTAAAATCTGTGCTTTTGGTTCTACACGACGTAAAGATATTCCTTGTGAAAAAGATGAAAATCTCAAAAATCTTCTTGCTGCAGAAACCGATACTGTTGTAATTTTTGGTAAATCATGGACTTTCCACGTAACAGATATTCTTAAAACTTCTCTTGAAGAAAATCTTGCTATGATTAAAGAATCTTGTGCTTATCTTGTTTCAAATGGACGCAAGGTTATTTATGATGCTGAACATTTTTTTACAGCTTATGTAGAAGATAAGGAATATGCATTTAAAACTATTGAGGCAGCAATTGAAGGCGGTGCTAGTGTAGTTTGTCTTTGCGAAACTAAAGGTGGCGAGATGATTGATGATTGTCGCGCTGCTGTAAAAGATGTTTATAGTCGGTTTGGTAAAAAGGTTGCTATTGGTATTCATACTCATAATGATTGTGGCCTTGCCGTTGCTAATTCCCTTGTTGCAGTTGGGGAAGGGGCTTCGCATGTGCAGGGTGTTTTGCTGGGCTTTGGTGAACGTACTGGAAATGCTAATCTTTCTACTATTATTCCTGATTTGCAATTTAAGCTGGGGTATGAATGCATTCCTTCTGAAAATATGAAAAATCTTACTTCTATTTGTAAACGGGTTGCAGAAATTACAAATATCAGTATGAATCCTCAATCTCCTTACGTAGGTGCCAATGCATTTGCCCACAAAGCTGGAATGCACATTGATGCGGTTTTGAAAAATCCTTTTGCTTATGAACATGTTACTCCTGAATCTGTAGGAAATAATCGCGTGTTCCTTATGAGCGAAGTTGCAGGCCGCAGTACAATTTTAGAGAAGATTCAGAAATTTGTTCCAGATATTAAAAAAAATGATTCTGTTGTTGATGAAATTGTTGCAAAGGTAAAATCGCTGGAAGCAGACGGTTACCAGTTTGAAGGGGCCGATGGTAGTTTTGAAATTATGGTTTATAAACTTCTTGGAAAATATAAACCTTTCTTTAAATTGCATTATTATTTAACAACTGGTTCAAATCCTCGACCAGAAGAAGGGGTTTGTAGTTGTGCTCAAATAAAAGTCGAAGTAGATGGAAAAATGGAAATTACAGCTGGGGAAGGGGACGGTCCTGTCAATGCGCTTGATATTGCCCTTCGTAAAGCTCTGGAAAAATTCTATCCTGTTGTTTCTAATTTCCGTCTTGTTGACTATAAAGTACGTGTTCTTGACAGTAAGTCGGCCACTGCTTCAAAAGTACGTGTAATTATTGAATCTACAGATGGACAGACTTCGTGGACAACAGTTGGTGTTTCTGCCGACGTAATTGAAGCTTCTTGGATGGCTCTTGTAGATTCTTTTGAATATAAATTAATGCATGCATAGTCTTTCTGTGGTATAATAGTAGTATGGAAGATTTTGTTAAAAAACATGGTTTATTGTATTCGGCAGATTTACATACTGTCCTTGGTGTAGATATTCAAACAAACGAATTTACAGGAAGAATTCCTTTTGGTGCTCACGTTATTGACGATGAAGTTTTTACCGAGTGTCCTTATGAAAGTTTTTCTATCCCTGATTCTGTTAAAAAGATTGGAAACCGTCAGTTTGAAAATTCTAAAGCTCTTGAAACTGTAAAGTTGCCTTCATCTATTACAGAACTGCCACCATATCTTTTTTCTGGTTGTGAAGCTCTTACAAAGGTAAAAATGCCTGATCATCTTGAAGCATTTCCAGAAGGTTTATTTATGGGCTGTAGTTCTTTGCAGGAAATTCCTTTTAGAGCAGGAATTACAGAACTTCCAGAAAATGTAATTGCAAATTGTACTTCAATAAAAAATCTTATAATTCCTAATACAGTAAAGAAAATTGGGCCAAATGCCTGTGCTGGCTGTACTTCGCTCCAAAGTGTAATGTTCCCATCTTGTATAGAAGAAATTGCTCCAGATGCTTTTGAAGGCTGTACTGCACTGTATAGCGTTCGCATAGATGGAGAAAGTGATAATTTTTATGTAAGCGAAGAAGATGGATGCCTTTACCGCCGTAGTGCAGAAGGTGATGTTCTTGCGGTAGCTATTAATACTGCTAGAAATGATGGTGTGGGATTCTTTAAAGATAATGTAGATGATGAACCTGTTGAAGAATCGGAAGACGAAGAAATTGAAGATGATGATACATTCTTTAGTTGCGAAATTGGTGCTGCCGATGAAGAAATGGAAATTAATGATATGTCAGAAGATATTAAACGGGAGGAAACAAATATGTCTGATAATAATGTAGATGATATGCTCGCTGAAATTATGGGCGATGAAATAATAAGAACAAGTTCTGTTACTGAAGATGTAAGTGTTAGCGATGAAGAGTCGGCTGCACTTTCTAGTGCTATTAATGTAATGGATGATACTCCTCAGAATAATAATGGGGCAGTTTCTCAGTCTGAATTGGAAAACCTTTTTGCAAAACACGAAGAAGAGGTTGTTGCAGAAAATGCAAAGGTTGTTAATCGCGATGAATTAGACAGTAAATCTCAGATTCTTATTGATTCTGTTGAATTCAGTAAAGTTTTGCGTTTTGAACCTAAAGATACAGAACCAGAAGATAATGAACTTTTTGTTGTTGCAGAAAAAACTGTTACAAATGCAGAAGGTAACGAAGACTTCTCTGAAAAGTTGATAAAATGTTGCCGTTCTTTTGCAAATATTCACGACTTTAAAAAGGTTATTTTGCTTAAAGGTCTCCCTGTTGATAACGATGAGTTTATGCAGTTCTACTACCATTTTATAAGCCGCAAAAATATTATTTTTGCATGTGAAGCAGAAAATCCTTCAAAACTTTCTGAATATGGTAAGAAAATCTGTGACCAGTCTAATATCAGTCTTGATAGAAATGAACTTAATGAACAGAGAAAGAATTCAACAATCAAATCAAATATGCTTATTAAACTTGTAATTAGAGATAAGTACGAGTAACAGATAAAAGGAAAAATTATGAAAAGTGATAATGCAAAAAAAGGTGTTGCACGTGCACCTCATCGTTCATTGTTTTATGCAATGGGATATACAGATGAAGAACTTGATCGCCCATTAGTTGGTGTTTGTTGTGCTAAAAATGAAATTATTCCAGGTCATATTGAATTGGACCGTATTGCAGAGGCTGTAAAAGCTGGTATTCGCATGGCAGGTGGTACTCCTGTTGAATTCCCTGCAATTGGCGTTTGCGACGGTATTGCAATGGGCCATGAAGGAATGAAGTATTCCCTTGTTACTCGTGAACTTATTGCTGATTCTATTGAATGTATGACTAAAGCTCATCAGTTTGATGCTTTGGTTATGATTCCTAACTGTGATAAAATTGTTCCTGGTATGCTTATGGCTGCCGCTCGTCTTGATTTGCCAACAGTTTTCTGTTCTGGTGGACCTATGATGCCTGGCCGTCTTCCTGGAAATGATGCTTCAAATCCTTATGCAGGTAAAAATCTTTCACTTACAGATATGTTTGAAGCCGTAGGTGCTGTTGCTTCTGGAAAAATTACTGAAGCTCAGCTTTCTGAAATGGAAAGAATTGCTTGTCCTGGTTGCGGGGCTTGTTCTGGTATGTTTACTGCAAACTCTATGAACTGTCTTACAGAATCTATTGGACTTGGACTTCCTGGAAA
>JAZLKI010000022.1:0-8011 GCA_045597485.1 Treponema sp. | reverse complement strand
GTTGCGTTTTTGACCAGGCACCATTCTGTGAATCCGAAAAAGATTTTGAAAAATTACTCCCATGGAACATCAAAATAACTGAATTCAATGAAGAGGGAACCTGGAAAACAGACGCGTAGGAGGTTAAAAATTGACGCTTACGTCTTGTTTTTTGAGATATATTGGTAGACAGAACATGCATTATGGAAAGTAAAACCGCGTAAATTTTTGGCCGTAAGCGTAAATTTTTGGCCTTACTTTTTAATAATTACCAGGTTGCGTTCGTGATCTTCCAGATATGGTACTGTTAATTTTACTCTCTGGTATTCTTTTACGAGTACTTTTACAGATTCCATTTCGGCTTTAATTTTTTCTTCGCGAGCTTTATATGCTGCAAGGTATCCGCCTTTTTTTAGCATTCTCATAAGAAGGTTCGTAATTTTTAAATCGAATGGATGGAAGGCTCTGAATACCTCTAAATCGAAACTTTCTTGCTTTACTGTATCAACGGCTCTGCATTCAATCTTAACATTCTGTGAACCAATCTTACTAATTACATCTGTAAGGAAATTACAGCGTTTTTCCATTCGTTCAACCAAAGTAAAATTATGTTCTGGAAAAACTATTGATAGAGGAATTCCAGGGCAGCCACCGCCAGAACCAATATCGGCAATTTCTAAAACAGAAATTTTCTTTTCTTCGCAGATTTTACCAATCACTTCTTTTAATGGCCCTACTCCGGCTAAACTGTCTAAAATATGGTTCACAGCCAGTTCATCGGCATTTTCTGCCTTCATAAGGTTGTATCCTTTGTTGAATTCCAAAACCAACTGAATATATTCTTCCAACTGCGAAATCTGGGCTTCAGACAGTGTAAGCTGTAATTTTTCTAATCCTTTTATTAATTTTTCTGTCATAATCTTCACTTATCTTATAATAATTCTTCCATTGTGTACTGCTGAATCTGCATTCCCAAATGTTTGTAGAAACCAAAAGCATTAGGATTACATTCCCAGGCATGCAATGTAAGATTGTAATATCCGTTTTCTTTAGCGAACTGTTTTGTATAGTCGTAAAGAGCTTTTCCGATATGTTTTCCACGGGCATTTTCGTCTATACAAAGATCATCGATATAAAGACTTTTGTATGCATAAGTTGCAGGGCGTTCTTCGTGTATAACTGTCTGGCAGAAACAATGGCCAAGAATTTTTCCGTCTTCTTCATAAACAAAGATTGGGTCTTCTATCTTCTTTATTAAATCTGCCAATTCCGAGTCTGTATATTTGGCACCTTTTTCCTTAAATAAATCTGGGCGGCCATTATGGTGTACAAGTAAAACCTGTGCCAAAAGATTATTGATTCCTGGAATGTCTCGAACTTCTGCTCTGCGAATAAGTGCCATTTTTTACCTCTATAATGCCATTAATGCTACAATATTATATCAAATTAGAAGGAATGAGTCCAAACACCAAATATTCCGCCGAACATCCATTCGCGACCATTGGTAGTTTTTAGAATATTACTTCCACTACTTTCAACAAATTTTCTGCGGCTTGGAACAAAAGCCATTACCATAATACCATCTTTGTTTCCTAAGCGGAACATTGCACTAGAAGCAATATTTATGGAAACAAAATCGCCATCATAATTTTTGTTGTATTTTCCATAATCATCGCCGTCAAAATGGCCGCTGAATGAAACGTTTAAGCCTATCATTGTTAAAGGAATTGGCATTAAGTAAGAAAGAGAAGCTGTAGCAGAATATTTTAGGCCGTTTACATTTTCACCTTCTATGCCACTTCCCCAAATCTCGTATCGGGAAGCTGCAGAACAGCCGTCGTAAGAAACTGAATAGCTAAGATTTGTAATTACATGAGTCCAAATGCCAGGTTTTAATAGTCCAAAATCAAAAGACATTCCGGCTCTGGCATTAACAGAATAAGTTATAGCCGAAAAAGGGTCTGCTTTAACAAACGTATCTGCATCTTCGTCGTATAAAGTAAGGAAGCTAAAGTCTCCCATTTTCCAGCCAGAATTTACACTTCCCCCTATTCCAAAATTAATTAGAGGTATTGGCGCGAACGAAAGATTACAACTGGTGCCTACAGTGATTGGCGAAACTATTTCCGAAAACGAAAGACTTAAACTTGCCATAGAAAAAAGAGGATTTTCGCCAAGCTTTAATGGAAAAGAACGGCTTTCCGAAGCAATAACAACTGGTACAGGAATTGTAACGGCGGTTGAAAATCTCCATTTTGGTGATTCTGGCTGCTCCTGTGCAAAAAGGCTGCCTGCCAAAACTAGAAACATTACAGCTAAAAACGACTTTTTCATATCTGCTCCCTCATTTATAAGTGTTTATAATTATTTACTTCGTCCCAATTTACAGTAAAACCGGCTCCATGCGAACAAAAAACACTGCCAGCCGGATTCGCTAAATCTGCATTTGGATTATACCCTATTTTTTCAATAATTTCTTTTTCATTATGGCACAAATCGTAACCTGCTAAAGTAAGTGCCAAAGTCCCCTGACCTTTTGTATACGCACGAACTTCATTCATATAATTCTTCATTGTAGAAACCGGGCATTTTCCGTGTAAAGTTGTAAAACCGCCTTTACTTTCGTCTAAAACACAGTTCCCATGCATTTTTTCAACATCAACCATAACTCGGCCGGTACAAGCATCTGGCACTACAATCTCAAAATTATAAACAGGTTCCAGAAGGATAGATTTAGAATACATGAGTCCATGGCGAATTGCCCTGTAAGTAGACTGGCGAAAATCTCCCCCTTCGGTATGCTTTAAGTGGGCTCTTCCGGCAACAACCTTTAGTTCCATATCTGTAATTGGGCTTCCAGTTAAAACTCCAATATGCTGCTTTTCTTTAAGATGAGTTAGAATAAGTCGCTGCCAGTTTGTATCCAGCACATCTACGCTAAGGTTGCTTACAAAACGGAGGCCGGTTCCTCTTGGTAAAGGCGAAAGCTTGATATGAACTTCGGCATAATGGCGTAAAGGTTCGTAATGGCCAACGCCAACAACAGGTTCTGTAATAGTTTCTTTATATGCAATGCGCCCTTCGCCAAATTCAATTGCAATATTGTAACGGTCGGTAAGCAATTGCTTTATAACTTCGGTCTGTACTTCGCCCATAAGCATTACGCAGATTTCGGAATTCTGTTCAGAATAGTCGACTCTTATTTCGGGGAGTTCTTCTTCCAATTCACGAAGAATGTGCAGCATTTTTGGAGTATCAAGCCCTTGAGGTGGAATAACAGAATAAATTAAGGCTGGTTCCATTTTGTAATTCCCTACACTATTTGCCGCCCCATAAGCCATTCCTGCCAGCGATTCTTTTAAGCCAGTTACAGTACAAACTTCACCTGCAGGAACTTCTTTTGCCATTTCATATTTTTCGCCGGAATAAAGCCGAACTTCATTTGCTTTTTCTTCACCAAGAGAATCTTTTACTTTTAGTACGCCACCAGTAACTTTTAGGTGAGTTAGACGATTGTTCTGCTTATCTTTTGATATTTTATAAACCACACAGCCAAAATCTGAACTATAAGTTGGAACTGTAAAATAAGTGTTCAGAACCTCAAGAAGATTTTCAACTCCTTCCAGTTTTAATGCAGATCCAAAAATACATGGAAAAATTTTATGTTCTTTTACAACCCGGCAAATATCGTCGCGAGAAACGGACTCTCCATTCAGATATTTTTCCATAAGAGCATCGTCGCTTTCAGCAATTTTTTCGTAAAAAGAATCGCCAGTTTGAGAATCAAAATCTACAACGTAATCGGATAAACCAGATTTTAGTTTTAAAAGAAGGTCGGCCTTGTTTGTGTCTGGCATATCCATTTTGTTTACAAAAATTACAGTTGGAATTTTATGCTGGCAAAGCAAGGACCACAAAGTTTTAGTATAAGATTGAATTCCATCAGAAGCATTTATAAGAAGAATTGCGGCATCCAAAACAGCAAGAGTACGTTCCATTTCGGCACTAAAATCTACGTGGCCCGGAGTATCTATAAGAGTTATTTTATCGTTTAGAATGGCCTGTTTGGAGAAAATTGTAATTCCCCTATCCCGTTCAATAGAATTGTTATCAAGAAAAGCATTTTTAGAATCTACACGGCCAAGGTTACGAATAGCCCCAGCCTTGTAAAGCAAAGCTTCAGAAAGAGTAGTTTTTCCAGCATCAACATGAGCAACAATTCCGGTTATTAATCTGGCCATAATTCCATCAACTGTTCTACAGTACAACTTAAAGATTTAGCTAATTTTATTATAGTTTCAGCTTTTGCCGAATTTATGCTCTTTTGTTTTTGTTCATATTGTTGAATTGTTTTAAGTGGAACTTCAGATATTTTTGAAAGTTCACTTTGTGATAATCCGGCTGCCAATCGTATTTTTTTTATATTCGAAACAGTATTTCTATCATTATATAAAGATTTCATATGATCGCAAAAATGAGATATATCCATTTCATGATAAGGATTATACATTGACCGAATTTCATTTATTTTAATCAGATTATCTATTTGATTAAATTTCAAGTTTGTTTCCCATTGGAAATATGCAAGTGCCCATCCCGTCCAATATTCAGGACTTCTATCTGCTGCTGGTCTGTATTCATCAGACTTAGACTCGTCATTAATGATTTCCAATACAGTTTCAACTCCTGACTTGCCTGCAATAACAGATATGTCCCCCTCTTCGAACTTATGGGAAATATCAGATAAGAGAAAAAGTTTATAAAAGTCTTTTAGAGAAAAGTCTAAATCGTAGACAGCAAAATCAAACATAACTGCCAGATTATTCTGAGCTTTTGCCAGGTAAATTTTATCGTATGCGTGGATCATCTGCTTTTATTTCCTCATCAAGAATCTGAATAATATACAAATCGCCACGTTGTCTTTTATTCTTTTCAACATCAAAGTATTGTCTTCTTGCTGATTTATCTCTTATTTCTTTTTTAGTAAACCATTCCGAAGAATCTGCAATATCGTGTCCGTCATATGTAATAGAATCAAAGGCTTTCTGACTTTTTAATACAAATTGAGTTCCTAATTTACCAAGATGCATAGCATTGCCCAGCTGTCTTACAGATATTGTTCCATTAATAAAATCTTGGGCAAATGAAAAATAACTATCATCCGCACGGTACCCGGTAATAATATCAAAGTTGTTATAAGGAATAGAAAAATTCTTTAAGAGATATTCTTTTGCTTCCTGTGCAAGGGCTGTAGTTATATCAAATACACGGTTTTCAAGAAGAATCGAGAGCCAATGAAGAATAGTATATTGGTCTGAATTTAAGTCGAGACAAGTTAAACCTTCGGTCTCAATAACATAATGATTAGCATAGCCATTAGAATCTTTCGTTACAGCCCATTCTTTTGCCAGCGATAGGTCTTCTGTGCAATAAAATCCTAATCCATAATCATTTCGTAATTTTCCATACCCAAAGACAGGTTTTTTAATAATGGATTGAGAACCGTGAAAAATCAACTTTTTCATATTTGAAATTATACTCCTATAGGAGTATAATTTCAATAGGTTCTTCAAATTACTCTTTAACAGCTACTGGTGTATGAAGGATTGTGCCATCGGAGAAATACATAACAATAATATATGTATTTCCAGATTCTATCTGTGACAAATCGTATTTATAAAAACCAACCTGTCGAGTTGTTGACAACTGCAATGTCTGTGCAGAAGAAACACGCTTATAGAACTGGAACTGAGCTACAGTTGCATCCTTCATAATTTCGTATGAATGTGGAGAAGCAAGAATTTCACAATAAACCGGCTGATCTGAAATAACTGTCAGACTGTTAAGGTTTTCTTCATAATCTGCAAAAGTACAGGCTGTGCTACTGGCTTTCCTGTTTTTTAATGTCCATAAACTGGCTGGTATATTTATTGAAGTATTAGCATCAGCTGTGAATTTGCAACCATTACCTTTAACATCATATGCATATAGCAAATACTCAAAAGAAGTTTGCCCTGGCAATGGATAATAAGGCATTGAAACAGCATACGAAGGACTATTAATATCATTTACTTCATATATGATATTATCGTTTCTATCTTTTATTCTTATTTGCCTTAAATTATTGTCATCATATACAGTCCAGAAATTAATTGTAAAGTTTTCAGAATCATAACTTCTTTTCCAGTCCTTTCCCATAGGATATATACAATCCAAATCTGCCACTTTTACTTCGCCAAAGCAGTATTTTTCCTGTTGATGAGTTGGATCTTTCATACCGTTATATTGAACCCAATATCCATATGCAAAATCAGGGGCACCACTTTTTCCTAAATCACCTGTTACACATTTTACTTTTGCACCTATACCAGCTTCAATTTTGTAATACATATATAATTTTTTTATGCTACTGTCACTGGTGTCTTCAAAATAAATACTAGCTCCATCACCAACTTTAGGGCTGCTAGCTTTTCCATAATTACGGTCTACATCCATAGTAAATGAGTTTTTCCCTCGTATTACAGTGGTATCAGCACATGTTTCCCAAACCTGTTTGTATGTACCGTTCACATTCTCTTGTTTATGTACATTATAATACAAGATAAATTTAAAATTATCATAACCAGTATCAGTCCAGAAATTATCTTTAAGACCTACGGTTATTCTAAGTTTGTTAGAATTTATTTTGCCAGGTCCAATACTTGTTCTTTCTGGGTCAATATATGAACCAAAATTAATTATATTAAAATTATTATCATTTGATTTATCAAAAGTCAAAACGTTTTCAGATTGCTGTAAATCACCGTAACAAGGTGCCCATTTATAATCTTTTATATTGTTATTATTTTTATTGTATTGATATCTAGCACAATTATTAGTAGTTTCAAACATATTTGTAAAATTTGTTGGTGCTGAAACATTAGATAAGAGTCCATCATTAACAGCAATTGAATAGTATTGTATATTCTCAGAATGGAATGTCGGAATGGTTCTTGGTTGATAACCTTTTAAACCGTTATCATTTCTTTCATAATTCCAGGTTGGATATGCATCGTGATAAGAGCCGTCAGCAGTAATACCAGCAAATCGTACTGTTCCGTTATACGTTTCCTGTGCAGGTATAGTGATTTTGGAATTCTCAATGCTTCCTGATGTTACTTTATAGTTTTCATCAAATGTAAAGAAATAATAATGTTTATCCCATTCACCATGATTTGTAAAATAAACCCTAGCGTAACATGTTGCTGGCAGACCTATAAAACTACAATTTTCAGCTTTTGTATAATAATTTTTTGAAGGTGCAATTAATTTATTTTCAATTTTGCTATATGAGTTTTCAACTTTTATATTAATATCAAGGGCTTCTATATTTTTTAATGGATTCTTATCCTTATCTAATAAAACACCATAGTATACTGTTGAATCCAATTCGTATGGCTTAAGTTCAACTAAAAATTTATCAGATATTCCATATTCTACATTAACAGTAAAATCCTCTGCAGTATTGTAGAAAAACATATCGCCTTTCTTAAAGTAAATATGCTGTACATAAAAATTAGATAATTTATTAGAAATATCATTATTAATATCTACAGCTTCAAATTCTTCATAATTAGAAATATAAGTTTCATAAAGCTTGTGATAACTTAAAGCTTTTCTATCATCCTCTTCTGGTATATTATAAGTTGCGGCTAAATTTTCATGTCCCGTGGTATCAAGAATAACATGGTCATTTCTAACAGAAATATTAAAATTATTTGCCGCCTTAAGTTGATCCATATAATAAACCCCATAAAGAAGTTTACCATCCACAATTTTTGAAGGTCCGTTTCCCCATTTCAAATCAGCTTCATTAAAATCTGTATATTTAATAACACTAAATTCGTTTGAGTCACCTTTGTTTCCACAAAAATCAACAAAATAAGTTTCAATGTTAACTACACCATTACCTGATGTTTTAAGGTCGTATTCAATATCTACAACTTTAGTTGCTGAAGGGCCATCTGTAAATTCATTTGAATAAATTTCAGTT
>JAZLKI010000021.1:0-9693 GCA_045597485.1 Treponema sp. | reverse complement strand
TGTAAATCATCTTAAAAAATATAATATTCTTTGTGCTCCAGGAAGCGGTTTTGCTGGTAAAGGCTGGTTCCGCATTGCATATTGCTGTGCAGAATCAACTATCTTAAACAGTAAAGAAGCTTTCAAAAAAGCTGTAGAGGAATGTTAAATAAATAGAACGCAGAATAATGAACCACAGATTAAGGGGATTTAGGGGATTATTTTTTTGTATATCTTAAATCTTCTAATCTGTATTTCAAAATGGAGGATATATTGTCAGATTTAATTGATGAAGACAAAACATATCGCATTATAGGTGCTGCGATGAAAGTTCATTCAACATTAAAATCTGGTTTCCTAGAATCTGTGTATCAAGAGGCGTTGCAGATTGAATTATTGAAGTTAAATATTCCTTTTAAACGTGAAGTTGAAATTCCAGTATATTATGATGGAATTCAATTAGAAACAAAATTTAGAGCTGATTTTATTTGTTATGGAAATATAATTGTTGAGTTAAAAGCAATAAAACAATTAACAAATATTGAAGAAGCACAGGTTCTTAATTATTTAAGAGCTACAAATTATAGAATAGGGTTATTATTAAACTTTGGTGAAAAAAGTTTAAAATATAGAAGATTTGTTTTATAAAGAAAATAATCACAGATTAAATATATAATCCCCTTAATCTCCCTAATCTGTGGTTATAATTTTGGAGGCTTAATATGAAAATTTTAATGGTAACTTCGGAAACTGTTCCATTTGCTAAAACTGGTGGGCTTGCAGATGCTGTTTCGGCTCTTGCAATCAGTATGAAAAAACAGGGACATGATGTTCGTATTATTATGCCTCGTTATTATAAAATTGACCGCAGTAAGCTTAAGGCAATTGAAGAACCGGTTGCTGTTGCTGCAGGACAGGTAGAAACTTGGGTTAAATTTTACGAATCAGTTTTGCCAGGTACAGAAGTTCCTGTTTACTTTATTGACCATGAACAGGCTTATGGACGCGACGGCATTTACGGTACTAAAGCTGAACCAGATTTCCACGATAATCCTTACCGTTCTGCAATTCTTTGTCATGGTGCATTCCAGCTTTGCCGTTTCCTTGGCTGGTACCCTGATATTATGCATGCACACGACTGGTTCTGTGGTCTTGTTCCTGTTCTTTTGAAATGTGTTTGCCGTAATGGTTATTTTGCTCATACAAGTTCAGTATTTACAATCCACAACCTTGGTTACCAGGGATGGTATGGTGAAGATCAGTTCCCAGCTTTAGGTTTGGACTGGAATCTTTACTATGGTGCTAACCTTGAACGTAATGGCTGTATAAACCTTTTGCAGGCTGGTATTAGCTGTGCCGATATGGTTACAACTGTTTCTCCAACTTATGCATACGAAATGCAGACTCCACAGGACGGTTTTGGCCTTGATGGTTTACTTCGTGTTCGTTCAGATTGTGTACGCGGTGTTCTTAATGGTTGTGATTTAGAAACATGGAACCCTAAAAAAGATAAACTTATTCCTGCAAACTTTGATTCAAAGAAGCTTGAAGGTAAAGCAAAATGTAAGGCTGAACTTCAGAAACGTATGGGCTTACCTGTAAATCCAAATGTTCCTGTTATTGGTATTGTAACTCGCCTTGCAGACCAAAAGGGTATTGCCGAAATGTTTGCTCCAACTTACGGTTCAATGTACAGCATGTGTAAAAATATGGATTTACAGTTTGCTATTCTTGGAAGTGGTGAAAAATGGTGCGAAGATGAAATTAATTCTCTTCAGGCTCAGTTACCAAATCTTCGTGCTTATATTGGTTATGATGAAAGTTTAAGTCACCTTATTGAAGCTGGTTCTGACTTCTTCTTAATGCCAAGTAAATACGAACCTTGTGGTCTTAATCAGATGTATTCTATGCTTTATGGTACTTTGCCTATTGTTCGCCGCACTGGTGGATTGGCAGACACTGTTGAACAGTACAACGAATTCTCTGGTGATGGTACAGGCTTCTTATTTGATTCCCTTACTCCAGATGCAATTTACAATACTGTTGGTTGGGCTTTGTATGCTTATTACAATAAAAAAGACCACATTAAAAAGATGCAGGTTCGTGGCATGACTAAAGATTTTAGTTGGGAACTTTCTGTAAACAATTACATTAGTGTTTATTCCGAAGCTTTAATGAGAGGCTGCGGAATAAACACTGCAGATTGGATTTAATAATTTAGAATTCGTACCACTGTTCGTCGGTTGTTAAATACCAGTCGGCGAGCAGTTTTGAATCTGTGGTATTACACCACGAAATGGAGCCGTTATTATTTAAGATAACGGCTCTCTTTTTATTTAAACAAATACTGTCTGGAATTGAAGCCGAGCGGTTGTATGCAAATCTTTTTTTGCTTGGAATGTTATAACAGTAAACTTTATTTTTACCAATATTTGTAAACAAGTTATTTTCGTATAAATATGTAAATGCTTCTGGGTCTTCATCTGCAAATTTAAGCATATTAGACATTTGCTTTGATTTTACATTGTACGAGAATACGTATGTATTACGTCCAGTTTCGTCTGAAATAACGTTTATTCCGTAAATGATGTTTCCATCTGTGCTTAATGCGTATGTAACGTTTCCTTTAATTTTTAAAGGTACTGTTTCCATTGTCTGAGGATTAATACACAACATTGGGTACTGTGGATTTGTAGAGGCTGTTTTTGCAATGTAAATGTTGCCATCGTTTGTAAGAACTGCATCTTGAATTCCTGTTCCTGTATAAATTTCTTTGAAAGTTTTAGTTTCAAAATTATACATATTTACAGAACCATTGCTTTCTATAGAAATAAGATAATTTTTTCCTTCATTTGAACAGAGTCTCAAAATCTGAATACTGCTTTTTGGTGTAAATAATGTTTCTGCAGAACCTGTGTTTGTCATTAAGCGAACAGGGACGTTTCCAGAATCTGACCAGAGTATAAATGAATTATTATTGTATGTAATAATCTTATTTTCGCCGTTTGTTTTTACAAGTTTATCTACAACGCCTGTGTCATAAGAAGATTTATAAACTGAATTTTCTGTAAGGAAGTAAAAGTCTGTTTCTGCGGGCGACATGTCGTTAATTTTAGAGTAAATATTCTGTGTAAGCTCAGTTAAACTTTCTACAGTTGTAGATGGTTCACAGCTTGTTTTATAAATTGAACCGGCTCTGCTTCCAAAATAAAAATTAAGCGAATCTTTACGACCTGTGTTAATTGCTGCGTTTCCTCTAGGTCCACGCATTGTTTTTATAGTTCTTGGGTTAGAAACTTTGTCTTCATCAAGGCTTTCTAGCATCTTAATTTCATAATTGTTTCTTCCATCGTATTCAAGGTAATAAAGATTGTAATCTGATGAATTAGAAAGAATTATAGGATTGTTTGCAGAAATTGATGCAATAGATTTTCCTTTTGCTGTTATATAAATGCTATTATCTTTTACACCTGCAAAATATTTGTTTGAATTATACATTACAGGCTGCGAAAGCCCTTTTACAATTGTCATTTTTTGTTTTAGTTTTCCGTCTGCAAGATTGTAAAAGGCCAGTGTTCCAGAAGGAGAGTAGAATACTACTGTTTTTTCAGAATCGCTTGTAAGAATGTAATTTACAATATTAGTATTAGACTTAATTTTATCTGTTACCTGCCAGTTGCTTGTTCTAATGAATACGGCACCGTCAACTGTTGCTGTTCCAACAATAAGGTATGTTCCTTTTGCAGAATAAGAAAGAGATGTTACAGAATCTGTAAATTTTTTCTGGTATTTACGTGTAAAAGTTCGCCAATCCCAAACACTAACTTTATTTGTGGAACCGCCGTCTGTTTCGTAAATTGCAATGTCATTTCCATTTGGAGAAACTGCTATCATTTTAATACCAATGTCAGAGAACTGGTAGTGTTCACCCTGACCATCTTCTGACCAGCGAATAACAAAGCCGTCGTCTCCACAGCTAAAATATTCTTCTGTATTATTGTTTACATTTTTAAGAGGTGCAACAGCTGTAACTGGCTGCTGGTGTGATTGTGTAGAATTATGAGCCTGAGCATATAAACTAAAAATTGCTGCTGCTGTTAAAATAAATCCGATAATCTTTTTCATTATTTACTCCTGTTCAAGAAGAATGTAATGTCACCTTTTAATGCTATAATAAATATTATTAAAATAAATGCCAATCCTATAAATTGAATATAGTATTGTATTTTTGGTGATACTTTTCGTCTTATAATTATTTCAATAAATGCTATTAAAATTATTCCACCGTCCAATATTGGAATTGGTAGTAAGTTCATTATAAATAAAGAAACACTTATAATTGCCATTAGTGACAGCATACTTATTAATCCTTGTGTAAAACCTATAGAAAATCCTTCTTTTACAGAGGAACCAAGCATTTCGGTAACTCGTACAGGACCTGCAGTAGTATTACTTAAATCTACACCTTTAAAGATTATGGCAATGCTTTTAAAAGTAAGCTTAATATTAGAAAAGATTTGTATAAAGCCCTGTGCAATTGATCCAAAGAATGAATAATGTGGCGTATGTTTTTCAAGGATTTCGGAAGTATCTGCTGCAATTCCGATTTTTCCTGTTCCTGTTTTATTATCTAACTCTGTTATTAAAGAAAAATAATAATATTCACCGTTTCGAACAACTGTAATACTGACTCTTTCATCTGGACGAGTAGAAATATTTTCAGAGATTTCGGAAAAGTCGGTAATTTCCTTATTATTTATCTTAATAATTTTGTCGCCAGATTGTAGACCTGCATCTTTTGCAACAGTAGATGTAACTTCGTCGTTAATGAGAATTCGATTTGAGTATGTATAGTAGGTGTAGCCAATTCCTGCAATTAAAGAATAAGCAATTAATGCAAATAGAAAGTTAAAAAAAGGCCCTGCAAAGCCAATTAAAGCTCGTTTTAATGGATGAATACCATATAATGAATCAGGCTCGCCACAAACTTCAGAAAGGTTATTTTCAATAGCATTTTGAAAATCTTTTTCTCCTTTCATTCCACAATAGCCGCCTAATGGAATTAACGAAAGCCGGTAATCTGTTCCTTTGTATTTTTTATGTAAAAGAATTGGGCCAAAACCTACAGAAAAACTTTCAACTTTAACACCGAAAAGTTTTGCTGCTAAAAAATGTCCAAACTCATGAAATATGATTAAAAAAATTAAGCATAGTAAGCCGTAAAGCCATTTCATAAGAGCTCCATTGCGTATTTTCTTGCTAATTTGTCCTGCTCAAAAACTGTTTCAAAGGAATCAAGTTCTTTAGACCAGTCTTTATTTAGAACATTTCTTACTATTTCTGCAATCTGTGAATATTTTATCTTTTTTTCAATAAACGCATGAACAGCAACTTCATTTGATGCATTAAAAGCATTAGGGTATGCATTTCCTTTTTCAACACATTCAAAAGCATATTTTAATAATGGAAAATCTTCTGTTCTTGGTTTAAAAAAGGTCATTGTATGATCAAACAGTTCGAAAGGTTCAAGATATGTTTTTTTATTTTCAGGATAAGTAAGTGCCGAATAAATAGGGTGCTTCATATCTGGATCAGAAATTTGTGCATAAAGCATTCCGTCGTTTGTTCTAACCAATGAATGAATTAAACTTTGTGGATGTACTACAACTTGAATTTGGTCGGCTGTAACATCAAAAAGATATGCAGCTTCAATTACTTCCAACCCTTTATTTGCCAATGTAGAAGAATCGATTGTAATTTTTGGCCCCATTTTCCATGTAGGATGGTTTAATGCCTGTTCCAAAGTAACATTCTGTAACTGTTCCTTTGTAAATTCGCGGAATGGTCCACCGCTGGCTGTAATTACAATTTTATCTAATGCATCTTTTCCAACCTGGTTTACAAGCTGGAAGATTGCAGAATGTTCAGAATCTACAGGAAGAATTTTTGCATTTTTTTCTTTAGCAAGTTTTTTTATTAATGAACCGGCCATTACAATTGTTTCTTTATTTGCAAGAGCAAGATCAATGCCATTTTCCAATACAATTTTAGATGGAAGTAAGCCTGCAGCACCGGCAATTCCATTTACAACAATATCAGGTTTAGATAAATCTAAAAGTTTTTGGAATGCTTCTGGTGAATTGTCTTCTGCAGTAAGAAGAGAAGGGCAGTTATATTTTTTTGAAAGGGTTGCCAGTTTTTCTTTATTTGAATGAGCCTGTAGTCCACAGATTGTAAAATCTTGTGGCATATTTTCTGCAATTAAAATGGCATTACTACCAATAGAACCTGTACAACCAAGAACCAGTACTTTTTTCATAATCAATTAAATTAGAATAAAAAATTCTGTGCAATATAGAAAATTGGAGCTGCAATCAAAATAGAGTCAATTGAATCTAGAATTCCACCACGTCCAGGAATTAAAGAACCACTATCTTTTACTGCGCAAGAACGTTTTAAAACAGATTCGATTAAATCTCCTACAATTGAAGCCAAAGCTGTTAAAAATGCAAGAAGTGAAATATAAACATAAGAGCAAGTTACAATTTCTGGGAACAATAACTTAAACATACAGCTAAAGAAAATTGACCCTACAATTCCACCGGCAAAGCCTACAACACTTTTGTTTGGACTTGCAGCAATAACACCCTTTGTTGATTTTCCGAATAATACTCCAAAGAACCATGCACAAGAGTCGCACATGAATACCTGAAGAAGGAAAAGAATAATAATGTAGCGTGAATTATTTAACAATGTCATTTTTGAAATGAATGTAATAAAAACGCCAATATAAAACAAAATAAAGATTGATAAACTTAATTTCTGTACGGAATTTTCGAATGACTTAGAAAATAAGCATTCAATTCCAAGTAGAATTACAGATTCTGCAATGAATAACCAGAATGTAATGTCTAACGAAAGTTCAAAGAATATACAAAGATATGTAATAATTGGAATTAAAGTTGTAAAAATAATTAAAAGTGGTTTTGCAAAAAGTTTAGTTTTTGTAGAAAACATTCCGTAAAGTTCTCTGGCACCTAATGCTGTAAAAACAAAGATTGCAAGTTCTAAAGGCAAATGTTTAAAAAGATTGAAAAATACAATCGCAAATACAAGCGGAACTCCAACAAAAAATGTTAATAAACGTTTTGCAACTTTATTCATAAGTTATCCTTGATTGGCAGCTTTTTCGGCGCCAAATCTTCTGTTTCTGTGTTGAAAACTTTCTACATCGGCATAAAATTCTTCATTTGAATAATCAGGCCATAAAGTATCTCTGTAAATCTGTTCAGCATAAGGAATATGCCACAAAAGATAGTTAGAAAGTCTTTTCTCTCCGCCAGTTCTAATTAATAAATCAACATCTGGACTTTCTGGCATATCCAGATATTTAGAAATAAGATTTTCATCTATATTTTCAGCAGATACGTTATCATTGATAATTTTTTTAATACCTCTAATGATTTCGTCACGTCCGCCATAATTAATTGCAAGGTTTAATGTTAGGCCATTAAAGTCTTTTGTTTCTTCAATAGCATTATTTATTTCTTTTTGAATATTGTTAGGAAGGGCAGATATATTGCCAATATGTTTAATTCTAATACCGTTTTCTTTGTAAAACTTTAATTCTCCACAAAGATGTACATGAATTAAATTCATTAAAAAACCAACTTCCTGTTCGGCTCGCTTCCAGTTTTCAGTTGAAAATACATATAAGGTTAAATATTTAATTCCAAGGTCCGCAGCTGCTTTTACAATTCTTTTTGCTGCAACTAAACCTTGTTCATGACCTGAAGTGCGTGGTAATTTTTTTGCTTGAGCCCATCTTCCATTACCGTCCATTGTAATGGCAACATGTAATGGAAGATTATCTTTATCGATAGACATTAGTTCTGTAAGATATCCTTTTCTTTTGAATCGTAAATCTTGTTAATTTCTTCGATATATTTATCTGTAAGCTTTTGAAGCTTGTCAGTTTCTGTTTTAAGACCATCTTCTGTTAAGATTCCGTCTTTCTGCTGTTTTTTCAAATCATCGTTACCATCACGGCGAATGTTACGAATTGCTGTACGGCTGTTTTCTGCAATAGTTTTAGCCTGTTTAACAAGTTCCTTACGACGATCAGCAGTAAGAGCAGGAATAGAAATGCGGATTACTTTACCATCGTTAGATGGGTTTAATCCAAGGTCTGCTACCTGAATTGCTTTTTCAATTTCAGAGATAAGAGATTTATCAAAAGGAGTGATAATAACAGAACGAGCTTCTGGAATTGCAATTGTTGCAACCTGATTTAATGGTGATTTAGTACCATAATAATCAACTCTTACCTTATCAAAAATAGCTGCATTAGCACGTCCAGTTCTAATTGTATTAAATGAATCTTTTAAAGCGGAGATTGTTTTCTCCATTCTTTCTTCCATGTCTGCCATGTATATTCTCCTGAAAATATGGTGGGAAACTAGTTCCCACCATTATTTTTATTTACCAAGAACGAAAAGTTTTGATGTTGCAAATGTTAATGTTGCACCAGCTTCTTTACCAATTTCAGCGATTTTAGCTGTAACTGTTTTCTTGTCGTCTTTTACGAACATCTGGTCTTCGAAACAGATTTCTGCCAAGTGTTTGTTAATCTTACCCTGTAAGATTCCTTCCTTAACATTGTCTGGTTTTCCAGCCATTTTTTCGTCCTGATCCATCTGTGCTTTGAAGATTTCTTTCTGTTCAGCAACATATGATTCTGGAACGTCTTTTTTTGATGTATATGCAGGTGTGAAAGCTGCAATGTGAAGACAACAGTCATAAGCAAATGTTTTAACAACATCAGCTGTAGATCCATTGATTACTACAACAGCACCTGTTTTTTTGTCTGAGTGGATATAGAAAGAACCTGTTGCACCAGCTGGTACATCGATTACTTCTACTTTAGCAACTTTCATGTTTTCACGAATTGAAACTTTAAGTGCTTCCAACATTGTATTAAGTTCGTCTGCAACGTCTGTGTAACCTTTAGCGATTACTGTATCGAGCATTTTTTCACCAAGAGCAACGAAATCTGCATTGTTAGCAACGAAGTCTGTTTCACAAGTAAGTTCAACAACATAAATCTTGTTTGCATCCTGACGGATAAAGAGACGACCTTCAGCAGTAGCTCTGTCTGCACGTTTAGCAGCAGCTGCCAATCCTTTTTCTTTTAATAATTTTTCTGCTTCTGCAAGATTACCATCACATTCTGTGAGGGCTTTCTTACATTCCATCATTCCTGCTCCAGTAGCTTCACGGAGAGTTTTTACGTCATTAGCTGTAAATGCCATAAATTAGTCCTTATATACTTTATCTTCGTCTACGAGACTGTCATTGTCATCTGCTTCAGGAGCTTCTTCTTTAGCTTCTGTTGGCTGATAGTTAGAATAGTCAACGATTTCTTCGTCGTCATTCTTAACTGCTGCGTCTGTAGTAACTTCTTCGTCATCATTAAGATTTTCAAGAATCTTAAGTCCAGCTTCGTTGTCTGATTCAATAACTGCGTTAGCAATGATTGATGTAAACAATGAGATAGCGCGAATAGCGTCATCGTTACCAGGAATAGGGAAGTCGATTCCTTCTGGGTTACAGTTTGTATCAACTACAGCGATGATTGGGATACCCATTCTGCGAGCTTCTGCAACTGCAAGCTGTTCTTTGTGTGTATCAATAATGAAGATTGCTCCTGGGAGT
>JAZLKI010000020.1:0-59559 GCA_045597485.1 Treponema sp. | reverse complement strand
ATGACCTACAGCTCCAATTTCGTCCATAGATTTAATAACACCAACTTCTGGGTCAGTAATTTCTTTAATGATTAATTCAATTGCTTCTTTGTGTGTAGGACAAGGAGATTCAATTTCTGTTTTCTGTCCTTTAGCTTTGTGTGTAATACAAGAACCTTCAATTCCAATTCTTTCTACAACACCGTTAGCCATAACTTCTTTGTTATCCCAATCGTAAACCTGATACTTTGCAGATGATGAACCACAGTTCAATGTTAAAATAACCATTTATTTTACCTCTAATAAAAAATTACAAAAAAAAGATTTAAAAAATATATAACTTTACCCGCTATTTTGCAAGAACGAGATTTGGCAGCTTTGTTTTCGCCTGTTTTCTATGCAAATATTTTAATGGATGAATATCAAATGCATTTGGAGCCCAGCCTCCAACTTCTGTAGTATCAATTACATTCAAAATTACAGGATGATAAACAGGAATTATCATTCCACTATCAAGAAGAATTTCTTCGGCTTGACCTAAAATTCCCAATCTGTTCTGGTCTGAAGCAGTAGCAGCCTGATCAAGTAAAGCATCGAATTCTGCGTTTTTCCAACCTGAATCATTTAATGTAGAATCACCACGGAAAAGTTCAAGGAATGCCAGAGGGTCCGCAAAATCTCCAATCCAGGTATAAGCGTATAAATCGGCTTCTGAAGTTTGAACATTTGCCAGATACTGATGTGCATCATATTCCATTGTTTCCAGCTGAATTCCCAGTGGAAGTAACGCATCTTCTATTGCCTGCAATTTTTCCTGCGACATAGTATATGGAGAAATTGCAAAAGTTAATGTAAGTATTTCTTCATCTGGAATATTATATTTTTCCCGGGCATCCTTCAATTTTAGGCTGGCTTCAATTTCATCTGTATAAGTAAAGCCTTCAATCTGAGGATAACCGCTTAAAGGATATACAAAAGTTGTAGCAGGAACTACCGAACCACCACGAACTACTTCCCATGGGAATGCTTCCAAAATTACATTTCTAAATTCAGGGTAGTCCCAAACAGAAGGTGTTCGCGAAGGCTTTTTTTCTGAAGTTTTAAAAAAGTAATAAGAAGTTCCAAACTCTGCAGCAACCTGAATGGCTTTTTTATTAATTACCTTATCTGTATCTATATTCGAAGTTACCCAGTTAGCCGCTCCAATATTGTAAAGGAATGCATTTAAATCCTGGTCGTCACTTTGAACAAAGCTGATTGTTTCAAGGGCAACGTTTTCTGCATCCCAGTAGTAACTGTTTTTTTTCAATATATATGTATTTTGTGTGCAATCTTCCAATACAAATGGACCACTGTAAACTGTAGGGTTTCTGTGAATAATTGCAAAAGATGAATGGCACAATACTTTTGGAAGATAATTTGCAGGTTTTACAAGGTAGATTGAAAGAGTATGTTCATCCAATGCGTAAATGCCTACATCTGAAGCATCGCCGGTGCCTGTTCTAAAAGCTTCGGCGCCACGAATAATATCAAGCATAGAAGCGTAAGGGGCATTAGGTGTTGCAAGAAGATTCAGCCAGGCATCTTTTACAGATTGTGCTGTAATTGGTTCGCCGTTACTAAAGCGGGCTTCCTGACGTAAAGTTATTGTCCAGCGTTTTTTGTCGCGGGAAATTTTGTACCCTGTTGCAATTGCGTACTGAGGATCCAGCGTTACAGGATTATAAGAAAAAAGTCCTTCATACAACCCAGATAAAATCTGAGAGTCTGAAGAATACTGTGTTATTTGTGGATTAAACTCATGCTGCATTGCACTTTCTACAATCACCAGAGTTTTTAAGTCGTCTTCTGTCTGAGCAAAAACAAAATTTATGCTCAAGAGCAAAACTAAAATTATTACAGAAAATTTTTTAATCTTTTTATTCATCATGGTTAATTCCGAGTTTATTCATCTGGTCAATTTCTTCGCGAACAGATGCATACTCGCCGCGTTTTTTATTTGCATTGATAAGGGAGTTTCGCAAGGCGGAAAGTTCAATCTGCATTCCCTTTATTTTTGCACGATTCATAATGTCTGTTTCTGTTTTAAACATATTATCAAGGGCATTGATAATTGTAAAAATACTCTGAACTTCAGAAATCTGTTTGTTAACAAAGGAAAGAACCATTTCTTCTGGTGAAGAATCGATTTTGGAATATTCAGGACCTTTATTTCCAATTCCAGTATAAACTCTTTCTTTTTTTGTAAGGTCTACAAGGAAATCTGTAACATTAACTTTCTGAACTTTTTCGCCACCAGTTTTTGGATCTTTAATTGTTACATTACAAATATGATCTTTTTCTTTTATGTTTAACGCTTTTTTTAATAATGCAATTAATCTATTTAATAAAGTCTTTTTCTTTGTATAAAAAACTACGAAATTTTCTGAAAGTTTTCCGTGTAAGGCAACCAATGTAGGTGCAAAACCTGCAATTGCCATTACAGTTGCCATAATAAGATCTTTGCTATTTGGCCCCTTATGTTTTTTTTCTGCAATTTTTTGTGGCACAACAATTTGAAGTCTTGCCATTACTGCAGCACGTTTCTTTTCCTTATCTACACCCTGATCTTCTTCAATAATTTCATTAACCAGATCGTTATAGAAAACTCTTTTACCCATAACTCGTGTATAAAGACGTTTAAATTCTGCTAACTCTGCATCTGGCGAAGAATAGGCTGTTTCTTTATTAAAATCGGGATGTTCACACAGGTTACTACGAAGTTCACCTTTATATACTTCTCGCTGGAAAATTCCAAGTTCATTCAAGATTATGTTAATTTCTTTAGTAGCGCCTGCACATTTTGCAACACTATCATTAAGCATACTCTGAATAACACCAGGCGAACCATTTTTTGCCTGCGCCATACACATTGCAATAGAACGTGTATTTATTTTTGGATTGTTAGAAGTAACGTTGTCCCATTCAATAAACTTATTAAATTCAATTAATTTTTTTACTTGTGGGATTGTTATATTTTCTACTGAAAAACGGAAGTAAGTACAGATGTAGTCCAGCATTGTATTGTAGTCTGAAAAACGGGCACCAAAAACTTTTGGCATTTCCGCATCAGAAAAAACAGCACTATCTGGAACTGTAATATCAGAAATTCTCTTATCTAATCTATAAGGATCTGGGACTATAATAGATTTTTTAGTAAAAGTATCAAAGATATTTCCAACACAAGTTTGCAACAAGCGATACTGAACAACTAATTCCTGAAGTCGTTCAGTATTAAACCATGACATTTTTGCATTTAATGCAGCTTGTAGTTCACTATTAAAATTCTGTTCTTCCATATCTATAATATCGGCAGATTTCTTTTATTTGCTCAAGATTTTTATAGACATTCCCGGTTGGATTGCTGAAAAATCTACTGGTAAAAGGTTTCCTTCCTTATCTACGCCAACTTCGAAGTAATAATTTCCTTCTTCGTTTCTGAAAATCTTACCTTTAATTGTTTTATCGGCTTTAATTTCAGCATCGGCACCAGCCTCTGTAATCAAGTAAGCAGCTTTAGTTGTTACATAAACTTCAATACGTTCATAACTTTCGGCATAAGTTACAATTGCACTTGTTCTTGCAACAGTCATCATATTTTCCAAGCTTGCTTCATAGAATGTCTGCTGTTTTTTATATTCATCCTTGTAATGGTTTCTTTCATTTTCAAAATCAATATCCATCTGGTGAATTCTATCTGTTAATCTAACAGTTTCGTCATATAAATCAGATGTAGATTCATAATATGCTTCACCCATGTCGTTTACCAATCTTCTGGCAGCAGCAACATATTTAGGAATAGAATACTTTTGTGGAATAGAAGCTACTACATCGGCAAGGTAACGGTAATCGTTGTAGATTTTCTGATAGTTTTCAAGATAGTTAGACAATTTTTCAGAAGCATCTGTGTTTCTTACTGGTAAATTAATATCTGCAGTTGGACGCATATCTTTTTCAAAGATAATTGAATTTGCTTTTTCATCTTTAAGTTTTGGGTCCAAAGTATCGATTTCGGCCTGATACTTCTGCGATACAGTTGCTACCGAATTACGGATATCTTCTGTATGTTTTTTTTGCATTGCAGTATTTTTGTCGTTTAATTCTGCAATACGTTTTTCATATTTTTCTGTAAGACGTCTTTCTTCAATCTCGCGAACTTTACGTTCAGAATCCAAAGCTTTTTCCTGCTCTCTGGCAGATTCAACTTTTGCCGCATCAAATTCTGCAAGCTGTGCTTTATAAGCCTGAATTTCTTTATCTGCAAGAATAATCTTTCCATCATATTCTTCATGAACAGATCTTACAGTTTCTTCATATTTAAGTTTTAATTCATAAAGACGGTCATTATATTTTTTTTCATTACTAAGATTCATGGAATCAAGAACGAATACATCATTATCAAAAGTTTCCTGGGCATTCTTAAGCTTAATTTCCATATCAGCTTCTAAAATAGCCTTGTTTTTTACAGAGTTATCGTAATTTGACTGAGCTGAAGCCACAGTATCAAGCAGGCCTTTAAGGTTCAAATCATCGAATTCCTGAACACTAACCACAATGTCCTTGTTTTTGTTGGAAATTACTTTTGTCATAATAAAAGCAATTCCAAAAACAAGAATGGAACACAAAACCAGGGCAACTACTGTAAAAGGAGATTTATTTTTCTTTGTTTTTTCATATTCGGAATCAATATTGTAAAGCTGTTCTACAGTTCTTTTGTGAAGAGAATCTAATTCATCGCCCAAAAAGAGCTTTACTTTGTCGTGGATTTCCTGAGGATTTTTAATTTCTATTTTGTTGTCATTGTCCATATACCACTCCAATCTTCTGGTGCACCTTTATTACCCATGCGTTCAAGGAATACTTCTGTAACATCAAGGCCACAATCTTTAAATGTTTTGCGAGCTGTTTTCCAGTCCCCTTCATAGTAAGATTTGAGACCTTCTTCAAACATTTCATATTTTCCTAAAAGACTTTCGTCCATTTCGTTTGTATCGAATGGGAAATAAATCTTTTTACCTTCTGTTTTACCTTTTACCTGAACAGTATCAATTTCGAAGAATTTATAACGGGCACTTTCTTCCATTACTTCATTTTTAATATATTCTGAAACAATAACTGGCAAATGATAAACACGTGTCAAACCTTCAAGGCGGGAAGCAGAGTTTACAGTGTCTCCAATAACAGTATTTGTCATGTGAGCCTGCAAAGGATCTGCAAAGTCGTTACGACCAATTGTACCGTAGAACACCTGTCCTCCATCTACACCAACACCGACATCAACCAGTACAGCCTTAAAGATTTTTTCTTCTGCTTCAGAAAGTGCACGTTCTTTTTCAATTTTAACGCGACGTTCCTGCATAGATTCGCGAAGACTTGCTGTAGCTCTTGTAATGTCCCAGGCAGAACGAATTGCATTATATGATTTAGATTTTTTAGAATCCAAAGTTCCGTAAATTGCAAGAATTGCATCACCTACAATAGAACCAATAATTCCGGAATTGTCGTGTACCTTGTGAATTACTCGGTTGTAGTGAACATTCAATACTTCAATAATTTCATTACCAAGAGTTTCTGTACGATATGTAAAGCTCTTTACGTCGGAGAAGAGCATTGCAAGTTCCTGCTGTTTACCTTCAAGACCAACATCTCTACCAGCGTAAGCCTTTGCTACAATATCTTTTGAGACGAACTTCTGGAATGTTCCCAAAAGGTTGTTTACCTGTGCAGAAAGCGAATTGAATGATGCGGCAAGGTAAGTAACATCATCATTTGGCGCATTTTCCAAATCTATAAGTTCAAGAGATTTTCTCTTCTGCATTTCAATAAGTTTTGAAGTAAATGAACGCATTGGAGCAAACTGCTTATTAATAATGATATAACCAATAATAATAAAGATTAATGTAAGAACAATAATAAGCAACGATGTATAAAGGAAAACTCTTCTATTATTATCATTTAAATCGGAACGGAGTTCTGCACGAACAATGTAATGTCCCCAATCATTCTGATATTTGTAAACACCAAAATATTCGCCGCGTGTTGTAGTAAAGTTAATGGAACCTTCGTTAATTCCTTCTTCTGTTCTCTGTTTATTCAGATGATTTAAGGCTTCAACATCGGTAAAACTCTGCCATGGCTGTACAAAACGGGCATAAGCAAAAAAGTCCAATTCTCCTTCAGGATCAATAGCAAAAGCAACACTGTTTGGATTTTCAAAACCTGTCTGGCTTACTTTTACCATAGATTCTGTAACTTCATCTTTGTTTCCAGAATAAGTATAAATTTGGTACTGATTAGACGAATTGGTATACAACTCTTTAAGCTGATTTACCATGATTGTATTATTCAAATTAATAATCTGACTTTGCGACAACTTTAGGGAAATAAAGTTTGTAGCAAAATTAGATAGTAAAATTAAAACAATAAAGATTATAAGAATCTTAAAACCAATAGGAATAATACGAGTTTTTCCTACTCTAGAAAAGAACCTGAGTTTGCTGGCCACGTCAGGACCCCCTAAAAAAAATAAAATATACTCACAGGACTTTCTTTAATTCAAATATTATAAATGAATTGAACAAAATTCGCAATTTTTTTATCATTGTATTATGAGTGAAAATAATAAAAAGAAATCTCTTGTTCGTTCTGGTGTTGTTCTTTCTTTAATGACTTTTGCATCTCGTATTATGGGGTTAATTCGCGAAAGTACAAAGGCTTCGTTCTTGGGAACAAGCATGTATGCAGATGCATTTACAACAGCCTTCCAGTTGCCAAATCTTTTTAGACGAATCTTTGCCGAAAATGCAGTTTCTGCCGCTTTTATTCCAACTTTCAAAGACTACCTTTCAAAAGGCGACGACGAAGAAAGCCGAAATAATACTCAGGAATTTCTTAAAGCAACTTTTACTTTGGTAAGTTTCCTTACAGTTTGTGTTGTTCTTATAGGAATTATTGCAAGTCCTTTTATTTCCCTTATTTTCTGTAACAAGCCAACAGATCCAACTGCTGCAGATTATGCAATGCAGATGCAAGCCTGGCTCTTAAAACGACAGGAAGTTACTATTCTTACAAGAATTATGTTCCCTTACCTTATTGTAATTTCTGTTGCAGCTTTGTTTCAGGGAATTTTAAACGGTCACAAAATTTTTGCTCCATCTGGTTTTACACCGGTATTTTTTAATGGAATTGTAATTCTTGCAACTTACATTCTTTCGCCTTTTACAGCAAACCCTGCAAGAGCTATGTCTATTGGTGTTATTGTTGGAGGTTGTGTTCAGGCAGGCTTCCAATGGCCATTTGTTCACAAAACCGGCTGGAAAATTTGTTTTACTTCGCTTAAAAAAACTTTTTCGAACCCAGGAACCCGCCGAGTTATGGCTTTGGTTGGCCCTACAATTGTAGGAATTGCGGCTTATCAGATTAATGATTTGGTATCTACTTCTTTTGCCAACAACCTTGGCGATGGTATTGCTTCAAGTTTGTCTTATAGTCTTCGTTTGCAGGAACTTATTCTTGGTATTTTTGCAGTGTCCATTGGAACTGTAATTCTTCCAGATTTAAGCGGACTTGCCAGTAAAAAACTTTGGGACGAATACAATAAAATGCTGGCTCAGGCAGTAAAGATTATGACCTTAATCTCTATTCCAGTAACAGCATTTTCTCTTGTAACAGGAAAAGAAATTATTTCTCTCATTTATAAATCAAACAGTTTTGATGATAAGTCGGTAGCCCTTACACTTGGAGTTTTCCGCTTCCACATTGTGGGCCTTTTGTTTATTGCATTAAACCGAATTATTTCGCCAGCATTTTACGCCCAGGGAAATTCAAAATTACCTGCTATTGCCGGCTTAATTAACTGTGGTTCCAATATTGTACTTGTACTTGCTCTTTCACGTCCTATGAGCGGAAACGGAATTGCCCTTGCCCTTACTTTAGGAAGTTTAGCAAATACTGTATTCCTTTTTATCTTTATGAAAAAACTGAATACTTTCCAGATTGGTTACCTTGTTAAAAATTTGACTTTATATATAGTAAGAATTGTAATTTTTTCTGTAATTGCAGTAGTTCCAACTTATTTTGTACACAAGGCTTTAATTAAAGCTGTTGCAGATTATGGCAGAATTGTTGGTTATGGAGTACCTGTTGTTGGCAGTGCAATTGTATTTGCAATTGTTGGCGTTGGACTTCTTGTTGTTACAAAAGATGAACTGATTTCTGTTATTTTGAAAAAAGTTAGAAAATAAGATTATGAAGCAAATCTAGAGGAATAAAAATGAAAGAATACACACCTGAAGAATTAAATGATATTTACAAAAAACGCCGCGAAAAGCTTGGTGAATTTTTACGAAGCACACACATGGGTGCAGTTGTTTTTATAGATAGTGAAGAACACCGTGACCCTGCAGTAGCTTATTATACTGGGCATTCTTACGATGCTGTTCTTATTATCTTTAGCGACAGTTACAGTGTTCTTATTCCTTGGGACGAAAATCTTGCACGCCAATATGGGCATTTCGATAAACTTGTTCCATATACTCGCTACAAAAATAGTTCAATTGATGCAACAAAAGCTGTTTTGAATGTTTGCAATGCCCACGCCGAAAACAGCAAAGTAGAATTGCCTCCATATTTAACTTACCCAAATTACTTGCGATTTATAGACGCCCTTAGCAGCTACGATTGCCGCTGCAAAGAAGACGGTGCCCACAATTTTGTAGAAGAAAGCCGCATGTGCAAAGATGAATACGAAATTGAATGTACCCGCGAAGCAGCTCGTGTTGGCGATTTAATTATAAACGAAATAGACTGCCAGATTCGCGACGGCCGCATTAAAACAGAAACAGACGTTGCACTTTTAATAGAAAGAATGTTGCGTGAAAACGGTTGCCAGCGAACAGGTTTTGACACATTGGCAGCTGGCCCATCCCGCAGTTTTGCAATTCACGCATTCCCAGGTTACACAGCAGCTCAATGGCCTGCACAGGGGCTTTCCATTCTCGACTTTGGTGTTGTTTACAATGGCTACACCAGCGACACAACAGTTACAGTTGCAAAAGGCCCTTTAACAGAGGCCCAGGAACAGCAGCTGGCACTTGTACAGAAAGCTTATGATGAATGTTTAAAATTGTATAAACCTGGAAACTCAATTCAAGAAGCAGCTAAAAAAGCAGATTCGGTATTTGCCACAGCAAAACGCAAAATGCCTCACACTTTAGGCCACGCAATTGGATTAGAGATTCACGAAAAGCCAAGAGTAAGTTCTAAAAATGCCCCGGAACTAAAATTTAAGCCAGGCATGATTCTTACTTTGGAGCCTGGCTTATACGATGTGGAAATTGGCGGAACTCGTCTTGAAAACGATGTCCTCATTACCGAAGACGGCAACGAGGTTATTACAAATTCAAGAATTATCCGTTTAGACTAGAATTATGGAAATTAGAAGATAGCACTCTTCTGATTTTCAAGTTCAATCTGTTCAAGAATGCCGTCGGCACTTACGCTGAGGGCTGTTCTTAAATCTTCATCTTCAAGATATTCAGACAACTTTTTCATTGTAAGAATAACTGTGCGAATCATTTCGTTTGTTATCTCTGAATCATCTTTGTTATATTCAAGAAGTGAATTATATTCGTCGCCCAAAACTCCAGATTTAATAAGAGACTCTGCGGTTTCCAGCAAACCTGGTTTTCCAGACAATTTCGAAATAATATATTCTATTTTCATGCGCATACGGCAGGAATTGAAAGAATATTTTTCACCTTCTGGAAGGAAATTCGAAAGAACTCTAAGTGTTTTGAAAAGTTCAAGTTCATCTTCGTATTCTGCAGCAAGGTCATTATCGTTAAGGATTTTTCCAATCTTATCGAGCATAGCGGCTGGGTCGTTTACAGCAGGAATTTCTGCAGCAACAACTTCTTCAGTAACTTTCTCTTCAACAATTTCTTCTGCAGGTTCTTTTATTACTTCTTCGAGCACTACTTCTACAGGAGCTTCTTCCTCTGGCTCTTCTTCTACATAAACTGCAGGTTCAGATTCTGAATCTTCACCTAAGTCCAGTTCAAAATCATCTTCTGGAATAACTATATCGCCTAATTTTTCCTGAATAGCTTTTTCTACAGCTTCCTGAATTAATTTATCATTTTCTTCACGGAAGTTTTCTTCGAACTGCTTCTGGGAATCAATTACATCCTGTGCCATCTGCTGAGCCATATTTGCAGTACTAAGAGCGCTGTCGGCAGTATCGAGCATTTTCTGTGATAATTCGTCGGCTGTAATTCCGCCACGTTCATCATTTGCTTCGACTGGAATACCTTCGCTTGCAGCTGGTGCACTTTCATTTGCAGCCACATTTTCCAAATCATCATTTGATTCTTCATCTGCAGGGTTTATATCAAATTCATCCTCGTCGTCATTTGGTTCCATATCTTTAGGATCCATCATAGAAAGGATAGATTCTGTATCTGACTCTTCATCAATAAGTGGATTCACATCGTTATGAATTCCATCAACATTTTCCCAGAAGTCCTGTTCCTCTTCTTCAAGTTCTGGAGCTATATAGCCTACCTGTGAATAATCGAATTCTTCTTCATCACTCTGAGCCAATGGTGGAACTACAATATCTTCGAGGTAATCGTTAAGTTCATCTACTTTTTCTGCAGGTTCTTCAACAATCTGTTCTTCTGGAACTTCTTCTGCTTCAATCTCTGACTGTTTTTTTATAAGACTGTTGATTCTTGCAATCTCTTTATTTGCAAAAACATTTGGCTTTTTTAAGCCTAAACTGCGTTCGAATTCTTTAAGGGCTGTATCAAGTTCACCTTTTGTGCGGTAAACAGTTCCCAGTCTGTTGTAGCCGTCTGGAAGCTGTGGCCGACTATCAATAAAGTCGTTTGCATATGATTCAGCACGTTCAAAATTACCTGTCTGAATATAACGGTCTGCAGCATTAAGCATGTAATCTTTATAATGGTGATTTTTCTGACGGATTTTATCGTAATAAGTATTTGCAGCTTCTTCATCGCCACGGCAAACAAAATACTGGCCGTACAAATCCATTACCTGCAAATCTTGACCATCAGTTTCTTCATCTAAACTTTTTAAAACTTCCAAGGCCTTTGCATATCGCTGTGAAGAAAGCAAAGTATGAACATAGCGTTTACGAACATCTTTGTTTTCTGGCGAAATATCCATTGCTTCAATTGCAGTTTCAAGAGCCTGGCTAATTTTGTCATTTTTTTCCAAGGCTTCTGAAAGCCCCATAAGAATAATTACATCATCATTTTTAAGATTTTTAGCTTTTGTAAATGTCTTTGTAGCATTATCGTAGTCGAACTGGTTTAAATAAATGCGGCCAAGAATACAAAGAAGATTTACATCGTTTGGATGAAGATTTATAGACTGCTCTACAAGATTCTGAGCCTGCTTTGTAAACTGGCACTTAATTAAAAGTTCACTAAAGTCGCGTATTGCATCTGCCCAGCCCGGACGTGTTTTAAGGGCATTTTCATAGCAACGAACTGCTTCCGGGTAGATTTTTGCAGCTTCGTAACAACGTGCCAAGTTATAATTCAAAATAGGATGATTTGGGTCTACCTGGAGTCCACGAGTAAAAGTTGAAATTGATTTTGTATAATCTTTTTGTGCAAAGTAAATAGAGCCAAGATGATTGTAGGCAAGAACGTCGTCGTGGTTCACCGAAATTACAGATTCAAAAGCATCTATTGCATCTTCGTAATTTCCCATTTCTTTATAGGTAAAACCAAGAGTGTAATTAACACTTGCCTGGTTGTGTCCTTCATCTAAAGCTTTTTGCAAAATTTGAATAGATTCTTCATAGCGTTTAAGACGGCGGTAAATAGCACCAAGACTAAGCATTGCATCTGTAGCCTCTGGGTGGAAAGTAATAATCTGTTCAAAATAAGGAATGGCCTTTTCATCGGCATTGGCTTTTACATAAATATTACCAAGTTCCTTAAGGAAATCAATGTTAGATTCATCTTTGCGGAGTAATTCCTTGTATAATCTTGCAGCTGTATCCCAATCATGTGCTGTAACTGCATTTTGTGCTTTTGTTAATGTAAGACTATTAACCATATCTCTATATTCCTATTTTAATTTTGCAAGTGGACGTGCAAACACTTCTTTCGATAAATCACCTACAACTCTCATATCGTAAACAGACCAGGCTGCAACGGCAAAGTAATAAATCTTTCCATTTTCCAAACCTGTTACTGTATAAGATGTTGTATTTCCAACATTGATTGGCGAATCACCTTCCAATGCCATGCGACCCAAATATTCTCCAGGGCGAGTACCGTAATAAAGGTAATAACCGCCTGCTGAATCTTCAACTGAATAATTCCATGAAACTGTAACGCTACCATTTCCGGCCACTGCTTTTACAATGAAAGGAGGAAGTGGTTCTACAAGTTCTGTAAAATCAAGAGAGATTTCTGTAATTGTTGGTGTCTTTTCGCAATTTCCGTCTGGCATAAGTTCTGCGGCAACCTGGAAGTAAAGGCCTGTAACACCTGTAATTGCTTCTCCGCTTTCTACAGGTTTCCATTCTGGGTAATCATTTGTCCAGCCATAGAAATTGTCGCCACTACGAACGTAGTAACATACTTCTGTCTGTGAAGGTACACTCATTTCTGCTGTAAGAGAATTTAAGCGTGAACCATTAGAAACCATAATTGGTCTTGTAATAAAACGTCCGCCTTCTGGAAGGTACTGTGCATGTCCTAAACTACCAGCATTTTCGGCAGACTGGAAATTTGGTGGCGAATATGGACGACGCAAAATTCTAAAATCATCTATAGAACCTGTATATTCAGAACAAATATCTATAGAAGATGGTGTTCCTAAAACTACGAGGCATACTTCCCCGTCTTCACGACGATTTGTTGTTATATATGTTAAATCTTCTGTAATCCCATTTACGATATATTCAAGAATACCTGTTTCACAATCAAAAGAAAGAACGTGGTAACTCCATGTTTCTGGAATAATTTTTGTTGTACCTTTTAGGGTAATATCTTTTGCTCCAGCGGAATCGCCATAAAAATCAAAGAAGTTTGAAAGAAGCCATTCAACATGTCCTTTATTAAAACTTCCGTTCAAAACCTGGTAAACAAGGCGGCCATCTACAACTTTACTAGACTGCCACTGAATAACTGTTTCGCCGTTTTCTGCAATAGAAGGGCGGAGCCAGAATTCAATAGAAAAAGATCCCATTAGCCCTTCTGAACCAAAGAAACTGCCAGGATTACCTTCGATAGTAAGCCCACCAATGTTGCGGCTAAGCCCTGCATATTTTCCGTTTTTAGTCTGATTTGTTGGTTTAAGGTTATTTGCTAAAACCCGGTAATCTCCATCGGCAACAGGAGTTTCTGCATTTTCAAAATTGATTAATAAATCTGTGTAATCATCAAAAACAAAGGAATTGGAAGCAAGTTCAATACAGTCATAGCCAAAACGACCTTTACCTGTTGTAAGGTTTTCCTGAGACTGAAAAACCGGCCAGCCAGCCTTGCCACCTAATTTAATTTCTTCTGCAAAAGCAAGAAAAGCCCCTGCGGAAATCAATCCTAATGCTATAAAAAGTAATACTTTTTTGATACAATTTCTTAACATAAAAATGACAGCCAAAACTACCCGTGAAATATTACACGAAACAGCTCTGAAAGCTCCTTTATCTAGCGGAGTCTATCTCTGGAGAAACCAGGAAGAAACCGTAATATATGTGGGCAAAGCTAAAAATCTTAAAAACCGCCTCTGTTCCTATTTTTCAGGACAACAAAGCATTAAGACCAGGCTTTTAATTTCCCACGCCAATTCCATTGAATACATCACAACAGCTAACGAGTACGAAGCTCTGCTGCTGGAAAACAACCTTATAAAAAAATACAACCCACGCTACAACATCTGTCTGAAGGATGGAAAATCTTACCCTGTTTTGCGTATTACAAAGGAAGATTTCCCAAAAATCTTTAAGACTCGCAGGGTTTTACAAGATGGCTCAACTTATTTTGGACCATTCCCTGATGTTTACGCGCTGGATACTTTTATTGAAACAATCTTCAAACTGTACCCTGTACGTCGCTGCAGAACTTTACGAAAGCGTGATACTCCATGTCTTTACTATCATATGAAACAATGTAAAGCTCCTTGTTGTAACAAAATTTCTAAAGAGTCCTACAATGAATATATCGGTGAAATAAAAAGGTTGCTTGAGGGAAAAGGTGAAGAAACTGTTGCAAAAATGACAACTGAAATGAAAGCTGCCGCCGCTGAGCTTAATTTTGAAAAAGCTGCCCGCCTTAGAGACGGAATTAAAGCTCTTATGGTTTTGCAGAATCAGAATGTTGTTGAAAGCTTCGATTCCGAAGACCGGGATTACATTGCTTACTGGAGCGAAGGTGAACTTGTAAGCTTTACTGTGCTTAAAATTCGTCAGGGTAAGCTTCTTGGCCGGGAAAACTACCGTGCCGAATCTCTTAATGATGATGAAGATTTAATTGGGGAATTTATGGCTGTTTATTACGAGGATCCTCTTTCAATTCCTCCTACAGTTTATATCCCTTACACCCAGGAATACGAACACATTTCAAAATGGCTCCACGAAGAAAAAAATGTTCCTGGCACACAGGTAGTTGTAGTTCTTACAGAGCATGCACTAAAAAAGGAAAATGCCACTAACGCCAACACTACAACCCTTCCACGAGACATTGCTGCCCTTCAAATGGCAAAGCAAAATGCCCACGAAGATATTGTTCGCCGCCTTAGAGACCGAGGTGACACTCCTGCAATGGAAGAACTTAAAGATAAGCTGAATTTACCTACACTTCCTATCCGCATTGAAGGCTTTGATATTGCCCATATTGGTGGAAAGTTTCCGGTTGCATCTCTTATCAGCTTTTACAACGGAAATCCTGATAAAAAAAATTACCGCTACTTCCGTCTTAAAACTACCGACGGCCTTATAGACGATTTTGCCAGCATGAAGGAAGCCGTTAGCCGCCGTTACACCCGTCTCCTTAACGAACAGGCCGATTTGCCAGACTTAATTTTAATAGATGGTGGTATTGGTCAGGTAAATGCAGTTGAAGAAATTTTGCAAGGTCTTGGGCTGGATATTCCAGTTGCTGGTCTTGCTAAGCGTGATGAAGAAATTTACCTTCCAGGAAACAGCACCCCTTATTGTCTCCCAAAAAGGTCAGATGCCCTGCGGCTATTGCAGCGTGTGCGAGATGAAACCCACCGCTTTGCCACAAGCCGTAACCAGGAATTACGTACTAAAGAAAATACAAAAAGTATTTTTCTGGAAATTCCAGGTATTGGGGACAAAAGAGCTTTGGCATTACAACGCCAGTTTACAACTTTGGAAAATCTTGCTGGTGCAGAGGAAAGCGCCGTGGCCCAGTGTTTACATGTAAAGGCTACTGAGGCGGCGGAAATTTTAATGCACGCAAGAGAACTAAACGAACGTCGCAAGGACAAAAAAGAATTGCAAAGATTGTCGCTGGGAGTTGCAGGAACTACCAAAGAGAAAGCTGCAGAGGCAGGTTACATTGCAGATTTGGCTAGTTTGGCGTTGGCGGCGGCGGAAGGCTCCCCTGAATATTCAGAGTCTCCAGCTTCTCCTACTGAAGAAGATTCCTAACTGACTTACGTTCCACAAACTCTGCTTCTACTCGAACTGCAGGATCCACTGTTTTTCCTTCTAGCTGCTGCAGCATTTTTTCCGCAGAAATTTCTGCAATTTGTTCTGCATTCTGATGGAAGGTTGTTAATGGCGGATTCATAAAGGCAGACTGTTTATCATCATCAAAACCAATTATTGAAATGTCCTGGGGAATTTTCAAATCATGTTTTTCTGCGTATTCGTAAACTCCAAAAGCCAGTTGATCTGTAACTGTAAAAACTGCTGTAAAATCTTTGCAGCGACCAGCAATTCGTTCAAAGGCTGAATATCCACCTTCTTTTTCCCAAGACTCTGCTTCTTCGTATAACTGTGGGTCTAAGGAAATGTTGTAGTGGTCAAAGGCCTTTTTGACTCCGTTCCAGCGTTCCTGTGGCGCAGAAGAAATGCCTGCAGATTTTGGAGCAGAAATAAATGCAACTTTAGTGTGACCTTTTTTAATCAGATATTCTGCGGCTTTATAGGCTCCCTTTTCGTTATCAGAAATAACTGTGCAGATTCCTTCTATAATAGTGTTAGTTGAAATGCGGGGAAGATTGCCATCAACAAAGTCCTTAAACTCGGCAGGGTTATTTGTTGCAGGATTTATAATAATTACTCCATCTACGCAGCGGTACTTTGCATGAGCATAGTAAGACATATTAAAATGACGGGAAAGGAAAACTAAATCGTAGCCAGCTTGTTCTATGCAGTCGCGAAAACGAGTTAATACTTCCGAAAAAAGAGGATGAGAAAATCCCCGGTTCATTCCTGTATCGTCGTAAATTACACCTATAAGATTGGATTTTTTTGTGGTTAGGGTGCGGGCACTTATGTTTGGTTCGTAGCCCATTTCTTTTGCAATTTTAATAATTTTGCTGCGGGTTTCTTCGCTTAATCGGCCGGCACCTGTAAGTGCTTTTGAAACTGTTGGTGCAGAATAGCCAGTTGCTTTTGCAATATCGTAAATTGTAACCATACCCCTCCGAACAGCCAATTTTTATTTGGGCAAAAAAAAGCCGACCTAAGATAGGAATACGGCGTTCCCAGGTCGGCAATAAAGAAAAATCTTTCTGTAAGCTAACATACAGGAGGAAACTTACAGAATTTGGAATAGTTTTTTTAGGCAACCGGTTGCCTATGTGTATATTACTATTTTATGCCGTCCTGCTACAATAGGGAATTTTACCTAGGGGGGGAGAGGGGGTCTGCCAAGACTGCATATTAAGTTGCCGCATTTTTGCATCTCTTGAAACTCCCAGTGTTTTTTGTTATGGTGATTTTAGATTTTACGTTTGAGATGAATGAATCTTTATCAACGGATTAAGAAAGCACATCTTCCGAGTAATTTACTGTGAAATACGGTGTATTTCGAAAATATTATTTCGATTTTGAAACTTATTTAAACCACTGTATTTGTATTTTAAATCAACTACATCTTTCAGAAAATGCTCCCGCAGAAATTCGCCCCAAAGTTGCCAGATGAGCCTCGACGCTTCGCTCTGTATTTGGCTCTTCCGCGTTGTAGGTCCTTCATCGGCTCATAACCAACTTTGTGTCGATTTCTGCTCCGCTTTTCTGAAAATAGTAAATTACAGACAAAAATAAGATTTCAAAATCATTATGATTTCCTAGAAAATTTTTCGGGAAAAAGAGGTTCATATGAACAAATACGTAAAACGTTACTGCATTGATGCCATGTCTGGTATGGCTCAGGGATTGTTTGCATCTTTATTGATTGGAACAATCATCAAAACATTAGGTCAGCAGCTCTTGCGCCTAGGTACAAATCCTGTTTTTCAGTTTTTAGTTGATGCCGGCAACTTCGCCACCGATGGCCACGTAGTTGGTGCGGCTATGGCAATTGGTATTGGCTTTGCAATGGGAGTTCCAGCCCTTGTTTTGTTCAGTTTGGCTGCAGTTGGAAGCGGCGCAAACGTAACTGGCGGCGCAGGTGGTCCTTTGGCCGTTTTGATTATTGCAATTATTGCTGCAGAATGTGGCCGCTTAGTCAGCAAAAAAACAAAAGTTGATATTATTGTTACTCCGGCAGTTACAATTTTAGTTGGTGCATTGCTTACAGTTTTAACTGCAAAATATATAGGCGCCGCTGCCAGCAGTGTAGGAAAATTCCTTGTATGGACAACTCAGCTTCATCCTTTCTGGATGGGAATTCTTGTTTCTGTGGTAGTTGGAATTGCCTTAACATTGCCAATTTCAAGTGCGGCAATTTGTGCTGCCTTTGGTTTAACTGGCCTTGCAGGTGGAGCCGCTGTGGCAGGTTGTTGCGCACAAATGGTAGGTTTTGCAATTTTATCTTTCAAGGAAAATCGCTGGGGCGGAATACTTTCCCAAGGGCTTGGAACAAGTATGCTTCAGATGCCAAATATTGTAAAAAATCCTAAGGTATGGATTGCTCCAATTTTAGCCAGCGCAATTACAGGACCAATTGCAACCTGTTTGTTCAAAATGGAAATGAATGGTGCTGCTGTTAGCTCTGGAATGGGAACTTGCGGATTTGTAGGTCAGATTGGGGTAATTACAGGCTGGTACGAACCAAGTGCCGTCGCAATTGGACATGGAGCCGTTGCAATTGCACCAGGGGCTTTAGACTGGATTGGCTTAATTTTAATTTGTTTTGTTTTGCCTGGAGTTTTAACTTGGGCGTTTGGTAAAGCCGAAAGAAAACTTGGCTGGATTAAGGACGGCGATTTGGCGCTGTAATTTTTTTCCGCCGGGAAGTTCCTTTTTTGATAAAGTTTAGGCCATTATATATATGGAGAAAAATTAAATTAGAAACTTTCCAGGGAAGATTTTTGTAGGGCTTGGCTAGTGAAGTATGACAGCTCATGTACTCCAGATGGAGGGGGGCGGCGGCGGTGTCGGATAAGGGGCTGAAAATTGACTGTTTTATCCGACAGAAATTACTGTTGCCAGCGGGCAAAATTGATGGGTGTCGGATAAAATGGGGGATTTTGTGGCCCCTTATCCGACACTTAAATTAATTTTCTGCGTAAGGCCCTGTAAAAGGTCGGATAAATTGGCCCTTTTCCCCCATTTTATCCGACACCTAAGAAAAATATACATTCACAAAGGGAGATTTCGTAGGATAAAACAACCCGATTCCATCATCTTATCCTACACCACTTAAAAAATCTCTCTCTGAAGCTTCCATTTTAATTTTTCTCCAAGGAATTATATGAACAAACTTGAACTTTCTCAGGATTTACTTATTCCATTGGCAGAAAAACGGCTGGAAGAATTGGAAAAAATTATTTCTCAGACACAAAACTCTCTTAAAACCCCTGTAAGTGGAAATTTACGAATCTCTAAAAGAGGAAAAACCTTTAATCATTACTTAATTGCAACTCCAGGAGACACTCACGGCAAATATATTCTTAAAAAGAATATTTCCTTAGCAAAAAAAATTGCACAGCGAGACTACGATTCAAAGATTTTTCAAGAGTTGCAAAAGGAAGCTGAAGCACTTAGAAAATTTCTAAAAAATTATGCTCCAAATAGAATAATAAAGATTTGGCATAAACAATCCTTGGGGCGAAAAGCGCTTCTTGCTCCAGTGCAATTGCCAGCACAAGAGTTTGCCGCCCGCTGGCAATCCCTACCAAACCCGGGCAACCCTTACGCTCCCGAAAACAAAATTTACCAGGCGGCGGGCGGCAAAAATGTCCGTTCCAAATCGGAAGTGCTAATTGCCAATGGGTTAACCACCTGCAACATCCCCTTTCATTATGAAAAACCACTACAGTTTAAATCTGGCAAAACAATTTACCCGGACTTTACATGCCTAAACACAACTACCCGCAGGGAAATTTTATGGGAGCACTTTGGCCTTATGGATGATCCGGTTTACGCAGAAAATGCAGTTTCCAAAATCCAGGGGCTGATAAATGAAGGCTACGTTCCGGGGAAAAACTTAATTGCCACCTTTGAATCCAAAAATTGCCCCCTAACACCCCAGGTAATTGCCAAAATGATAAAGGAGTTTTTGCTGTGAAGGTGGCAATAGAAATAACAGCGCCGCGGGAGGAGAATCTGCAACGCGGAAGCAAGGGAAATTTCAACACCCCAACGGAATCTTGACTAATCCCCACTCTTAAAATCTTCATTATATCTATTCTAACTTAGGCCCAAATTCACTATAATATTTGGTTGCGATGAATTACGAAAACCCATTAATTGTTCAGGGAGACCGTTCCCTTTTATTAGATGTCCACGCTCCACTGGCAGAAGAATGCCGAAATGCGCTGATTCCTTTTGCAGAGCTGGAAAAATCTCCTGAGCATTTACATACATATAAACTTTCGCCACTTTCCTTGTGGAATGCTGCCAGCGCCGGTTTTAGCGCCGAAGATGCCATTGCAGTTTTGCAGAAATTTGCCCGCTACGATGTGCCACAGTCAATTGTAATGTGGATAAAAGAAATTGCCAGTCGCTTTGGAAAAATTAAACTGATTCAGGGCCCAGATGTAGAAATCCCAGGTGCTACTCCAGATAAAAATATAATAGAACATTACCTTTACCTGGTTGCAGAATCTCTGCCTATTTTTAAGGAAATTGGTGCCAACACTACAGTAAAAAAAGTAATTCTAAATAACTCTGGCATTGTAAACGAAGCTGATGCTCCAGAAAATTCTTTCCTCATTAAGCTTACAGACCGAGGAACAATTAAACAGCTCCTCCTTCAGGCAGGCTGGCCTGTAAAAGATGAAGTTGCCCTTACCGACGGCGAGCCCCTCAACGTGAACCTCCGCCAGACAACAGCCTCAGGGGCGCCTCTCAACATTCGCGAATACCAGACAAACTCTGCAAAAGCCCTTGTTGGCGATAAAGGCCCTGGTACAGGCTTTGGAACAATCGTTCTCCCTTGTGGAGCTGGAAAAACTGTTGTAGGCATGACAATTATGGACATGCTCAAAACAAGTACCCTTATTATTACAACAAACATTTCTGCCGTTCACCAGTGGATAGATGAACTTTTAGACAAAACAGACCTTACTCCAGATCAGATTGCAGAATATTCTGGTGAAAATAAAGATATTAAACAGGTAACTGTTGCTACATATCAGGTGCTTACCTGGCGCCCAACAAAGGATGGTCCTTATCCTCATTTTTCAATTTTCCATGAGCGACCTTGGGGACTTATTATTTACGATGAAGTTCACATGCTGCCTGCCCCAGTTTTCCGCGTAGTTGCAGAACTTCAGGCAGTTCGCCGTGTTGGACTTACAGCTACCCTTGTTCGGGAAGACGGATGTGAAGGTTATGTATTCTCCCTTGTAGGTCCTAAACGCTACGACGTGCCTTGGAAAGAATTGGAACGAGACCATTGGATTGCCAGCGCAGAATGTATTGAAGTTCGAGTTGACCTTCCAACCTACAAAGAAATTGACTATGCAGTTTCAACAGCCAGAGAAAAACATAAGATTGCCAGCATGAATCCAGACAAGCTGCCAATTGTAAAACAGATTATTGAAAAATGCCCGGAAGATAAAATTCTTGTAATTGGCCAATACCTTCAGCAGCTGGACGAAATTGTAAAAGAATTAGGCTGCCCTATAATTACAGGTAAAACTCCAACTGCAGAACGAGACCGCATTTACGGCGATTTCAAAGCTGGAAAAATTAAAGTCCTTGTAGTTTCAAAGGTTGCAAATTTTGCCATCGACTTGCCAGATGCGTCCCTTGCCATTCAGGTAAGTGGAACCTTCGGCAGCCGCCAGGAAGAAGCACAGCGCCTTGGACGAATCCTTAGACCAAAAGAACGTAAATCCCGCTTCTTTACAATCATCACCCGCAACACCGTAGAAGAAGAATTTGGTTCAAATCGCCAGAAATTCCTTGCAGAACAGGGATACGAATACAAAATTGTAAGATACAACGGAGAAATAGACATTGACGACTGAAAATCCAATTAACCGATGGGCAGAGGCAATGTCCACTTTGCCAGACAAGCAATTTTTCAACACAATGCGCCTTTATTTAGGAGAAATTAAAACTCCTTACAACAAACAGCGCCTTATTCAGCAGCTGGCAAGTTTCATTCGAAATCCTCAAAATGCAAAAAGCATAATTACCCTGCTGGACAGTTTCGACGTTGAAGTTCTTACAGCAATCTCCCTTATCCCACAGGTTACTCAGGAAACTCTTGTAGATTTTTTCAAAGGCTCATACCCAATCACTGAATTATACGCTGAAATTTTGAACCTTCAGGAACGCCTGATTATTTACAAGGAACAGCAGCAATATTCTACAAAGGAAGTGCTGCTTATAAATCCTCTTTTAAAAGATGATTTGAAGCCATACTTAAACACAAAATTACTTTTCCCAGATTATCAGGTTGCTTTTTTTTCCACAGACGACCCTTACAGCCTTTCGCCAAATCTTCTGGGGGCATTTATTTCCTTTTTGAAAGTAAGGGGAATTGCCTGCAAAACCGACGGCACCATCAAAAAAAATGAAATGACTCGCCTGGAAGAAATTTTCCCTGGAAAACAGAATTTTATTCAGCTTTTAATGAATGCTTTTGTAAACCTGAACCTTGTTGTAGAAACAGAAAAAAACTTTCAGCTGGCAAAAAGCCGTGTTGAAGCCTTTGCAAAACTTCCAGAGCCACAGCAGTATGCTTTACTTTGTGCTGCTTCAGTTTCCCGCTTTAGCAAAGAAGGATTAAAAAAGGAAGCTCAGTTATTGCTGGATTGTCTTAGTTCAATTCCAGAAGCCGGCTACACAACCTGTGAAATTTTAAGACTGGCCTTTTTAGTTGGTACAATGAAAGCTGACGGTGGAGAGCCTGCGCGCAAAAGCCGATTCAGCATGATGCTTGAGGCAGCCCGTCAAGAAGATGGAATTGTGCCTGAACAGAATGCCGATTTGCTTGACCGTATGATAGACGCTGCCCTTGAGTTTGGCCTGTTGCAGAAATTAGGCCGCACTGAAGATGGGGAAGAGTTGTTTAAGGCTGTTGGATTGGCTGGGGCTGGAAATGGGGCTGGCGCCGGAGGGGAAGCTGGCGGTGGTGTTCCAAAAGTTCTTAATTTGGATTCCACATTTACAGTTACTCTTATGCCAGGCCTTTCCTTAGAGCAGTTATTGCCTCTCACCAGCTTTATGATTATTAAAAAAACTGGTGTAGTAACAGAATTTGAAATTACAAAACAATCAGTTTCATCAAGTTTTGATTCTGGCTGGACCCCTAATACAATTTTTGAGGCAATTACAAATCACTCTTATTATGAAATTCCTCAAAACTTAAAAATGAATATTACAGAATGGTACAACACCTACAGTTCGGCAATGCTTTACCAAGGTTATGTACTTAAAGTTTCTGATTCAAATATTGCCTTTGTGGAAAATAATCCGCGTATAAAAAAATATATAAAAGAAAAACTGGCAGAAGGAATTTATCTTCTTAATCTCCCTGTAGATTTTGAAATTAGCACTTTCATTGAGGAAAGCGGCCTTGAATTCCTTGGAAAAGTAAAATCTTCTACAGAGCAGTCAGAATTTACAAGTTTCCCTCTCCTTAGACAGGGCTATAAACCAGCTGTACTTTCAAGACTTTCTACAGAGGATTATAAAAAAACTTCAATTCCAGATTCTGCAAAGCTTCTTGAACAACTTAAGGCCAGCATAAATATCCGCGAAGATTTGAACCCTCTCCAGAAAGAAAGCCTTTCCTACCGAATTTCAAACCGCCTTATTCTTTCGGAAGAGCACCTTAAAATTGCAGCCATTCGCTCAGAAATTCTAGAAGCCGTTGGCATGGATTTTGCGGGAAAGTGCCACTTAATTGATGCGGCAATCAAAGAAGAAGATTTAATGGAAATTCAACTTCCAAATCCGCAAAATCCGGAAGATTACCTTTCGTTGGTAGGCCACCCTCTTGGAATGTCAAAGCAGCCTGGAGAAGCGGTAATGCGATTCCAGATTGAACCAACCCAGAATATTGAAAACTTTTTGGTAAGTAAAATTTCATATTTACGACGCATACGTTTTTAATCAGCATAAACGAGGAAAAAATGGAATTATACGTAATTAGACACGGAAAAACCGACTGGAATAAAGAATGCCGCTTTCAAGGAGCAAAAGATATAGACCTTAACGAAGAAGGAAGAGAAGTTGCCGGACGTTTAGGAGAACGCCTTGAATCTGTACATTTTGATATGATTTATTCATCGCCACTAAGCCGCGCTTACGAAACTGCCTGCCTTATTCGAGGCCACAGAAATATTCAGATTATAAAAGACCAGCTGATTAAAGAAATCAGTTTTGGCAACTTTGAAGGACTCCCTTTTGACGACTGGATGAATACTGACCATCCCCGCAAATACTTTTTTGATGCACCGGAAAAATATGCTCCACCAGAGGGAGGAGAAACATTTCCTCACGCTATGGAACGAACTAAACAATTTTTAAAAGAAGTTCTTGAACCTGCTTACGAAAAATTTCCCGATGGAAGAATTATGGTTGTTGCACACGGAGCAATTTTAGCAGCCTTTATGAGTGTTATTGAAAATCGTGATTTGGCACACTTTTGGGGAACTGGATTAAAAGGTAACTGCGAAGAAACAATCTACAATTTTGATGGAAAAGCATGGACCCTTGTTTCACAGGCAGAAAAACCTCAGGAAAATCCATACGTTGCTTCTACAACAGGAAAGAAGGCATAAAATGATTATTAACAAAGCTGATTCAAATTCCGCAGAAAAAACTGCAGAAATTTTAAGCAAAGGTGGAATTGCAATTTTACCTACCGACACAGTTTACGGCTTTAGCGGCATAGTAGACACTACCACCGCCAGCACCCACTATACTACAGATGCAAAAATCCGCAGTATAAAAGGCCGTGCAGAAACAAAACCTTTAATTCAGCTTATAGCAAAACCAGAAGATATTAACCTTTACACCGACGATGCAATTCCCCCTGCCCTTCTTGCAAAATGGCCTGGCCCACTTACAATTATTGTTCACGTAAAAGAAACAGCGCCATTAGCACCACAGGCAAAGCTTCCGACAATAGCCTTCCGCTGCCCCGGTGACCCTTGGCTCCGCAAAGTAATTTCCCTTTGCAGTGCACCAATTTTTAGTACAAGCGTAAACCGCAGCGGACAGCCAGTTTTAGACACAGCCGAAGAAATTACAAAAGAGTTTGGCAACGAAGTAGATTTATTTATCAACGATGGAGACAAAAAAGGTGCCCTGGCTTCAACCCTAGTAGCAATTGAAGACAGCACCATTAAAGTTTTACGTCAGGGAAGCGTGGAAGTTTAATTTACTTTCTTCTAACAGTAAATTCTTCATTAATTCCCTTAGGCTTCAAATCATTCAGCTTTTTGTATTTTTTATACAATTCTTCCTGAGCACGGAAATCTTCAGCTTTCTTTTCTTTTACAACAGGTTCCCAAGCACCATTTGGCAAAAGTACCTGAGCATTTACGTTGTCTGCAAAATAAGAATCAAGAATAGATTTAACATCTTCAAAGCAAGATTTTTCCAGAATTGGGAACATAAGCTCAATTCGGCGGTCCAAGTTACGACTCATCCAATCGGCACTGGAACAATAAAGCTCAGGGGCACCACCGTTCTGGAAGTAGAAAATTCTGGCGTGTTCGAGGTAACGGTCCACAATTGAAACAACCTTAATATTTTCACTAAGGCCTTCAACTCCAGGAACCAGCATACAAATTCCGCGGATATTCAAAAGAACTCTTACCCCTGCCTGACTTGCCTTATACAATGCAGAAATAACTTCTTCGTGAGTAAGACTGTTCATTTTGGCAATAATTAAACCTGGATTTTCCGGTGTGCTTCGTTCCATTTCTCGCTGAATCATTGCCAGTAATCTTGTTTTAATTGTAACTGGAGCCATTCCCAAAAGATTCATTTGCTGCAAAGTTGAATAACCTGTTACAAGATTGAAAAACTGAGTTGCATCATTGGCAATCTGAGGGTTAGAAGTAAACAATGAAATATCTGAATAAAGCTTTGCTGTTTTTGGATTGTAGTTTCCAGTTGCAAGGTGAACGTAACGGCGGATTGTATCACTTTCACGGCGAATTACCATAAGAATTTTAGCGTGAACCTTTAAGTTTACAAGACCATAAATTACAGTTACACCAGCCTGTTCCAATTCATTTGCCCAGGCAATGTTGCGTTCCTCATCAAAACGGGCTTTTAATTCCACAAGAACTACAACCTGTTTTCCACGCTGAGCTGCTCTTTCCAAAGCAGAAATAATTGGTGAATCACGGCCAGTACGATACAAAGTCATTTTAATGGCAAGAACATCATCATCATCTGCAGCATCACGAATCATTTTTACTACAGGATCATAGCTTTCGTATGGTACATGCAAAACTTTATCGTGAAGTTTTAAGGTTTCCCAATAAGGTTCTTCTTCTGGCAAATCTGCAGGATAGAAATGTTCCCATTTTTCAAAGCTCATTTTGCCAGTTTCATCTGCATCCCGTAAATCCATTAAATCTGCAGGATTAATAATGCCATCTACCTTGTACACATCTTCTGTACCAAGCTCCAGTTTTTCCATAAGGAAATTCAAAATCTTTTCGCTGGTTCCGTTACAGGTAATTTGCACTGGGAAAGAAGATTTTCGCTGAATAAGAACATCTTCCATAGCGTGAATAAAATTATTGCCAGCTTCTTCGTCTACAGCAAAGTCTGCATCTCTGGCAACTTTAAAAAGCATAGTTTCTTCTACAGCAAGACCTGGGAAAAGTGCAGTCCCACAAGCGGTAATTACATCCTGTAAAAGAGTAAATTTTTTGGCACCAGTTTCGTCTGCAGGAAGCCAGTAGATATTCTGAACACCACCTGGAATTTCTACAAAGGCAATTCGAGGCAATTCATCATCGCCTTTTAATTCTTCTGAACCCGCTTTAATGCCTGCAATTGGCTTTAGCAAAAAGGCAGCGTAAGTTGTAAGGTTTTTAATATGAGGAAATGCCGACATATCTGTTCTAAGTGGAGTAAGCAAAGGGTAAATTTCAGATTTAAATATGCTTTGAACAAAGTCAGTCTGCTTTTGTGTATACTGAAGTGGAGAAATGTAAACCAGGCCTTTTTCTGCAAGGGCTGGTAAAACATCTGCCATTAAACATTCCTGCTGAGTGCGAATAATCTGGTGGGCCCGTGCAGAAACTGAAGTTAATACCATAGCTGGGGTAAGGCCCGAGGCATCTGTTTCATTTGGAGATTCGGATTGGAGGCGCTTAAGGGAAGCTACTCGAACCTGGAAAAATTCATCAAAATTTGAAGTTACAATTGAAAGAAACTGAAGACGTTCTAAAAGTGGCAATTCTTTTCTTAAAGCTTGAAATAAAACACGAGCATTAAATTCTATCCAGCTTAATTCTCTGTTGAAAAATCTGTCTTTAATCATTATTCTGAACCCCTGCTTTTTGCTAACCTAAAATAACTTTATAACCAAATACACTTTCAAACATGCCCGACTTTTCTGCCAGAGCAATTTTTTCCAAAACCGCATTTTTAGAATTCTTAGTGTGAATTAAAATGCTGTTCTGCTGAATTTTAATAGTAAAATCATTGAATTTTTGAATATGACCTCGATCCAATGCATCTGCAATACGAAGAATGGCTGTAAGTTTTAAAATTGTCATTCGAGTTGAACGCTGGTAGATAGTAAAACTTTCTTCATCCTGAGGAGAAACTGCCCCTTTATGATATTTTGCAATTTCGGCCACAATTGTATTGTCCATGCGGCTTAATCCAAAAATTTCGGAATTACGAATAATATAATGACTGTGCAAATTATGATTATCGTAGCGAATGAAAACTCCAATATCATGTAAAATTGCAGAAGTTTCCAGCAAAATACGGGCGTGATCATCCAGCGCAACTTCATTTTTTAAGGTATCGTAAAGCTTTGTTGCAATCATTCTTACACATTCTGCGTGCTGTTCATCACCATGGTACTTGCGCAAAAGATTTTTAGCCGACGCTACAATCTGTGAGTTAAATTCCGCCTGAAGTTCTTCATCTTCTGTAGAGAAACGATTCAGCAAAAATCCATTACGAATATTAGTTTCTGGAACAAAAATTGTGTCTGCCCCAGTGAGACGAATAAACAAATTATAAATAAGCAAACTTACTTTTAAAGTTTCAGCTTCATTGTAGGAAATTTTAAAACGGGCAACTATTTCATCAACCGAGTAAGTTTGAACTTCCCGAACAAAGGCATCAAAATCAGATTTATTAATTTCCCATAAGAAAGTGGAGATTGGCTTACCTACCAGCAAAGCGGCCAAAGTTACATCTGGACCAACGGCAATAAATCTTTTTGCTTCACCAATATTAAGTTCGCTTTCCAAAGAACCTTTTGTATTGTTAATTGATTCTTGAATATAGCGTTTAATATCATTGTAAGAGCTGGCTTCCACCATCATATGCTGCTGAATGCGGATAGTACCAATCTTTAAAGAGTGAACCCCGGCCATTTTACCGTCGGAAATCATCATGATTTCGGTAGTACTTCCACCAACGTTCAAAATAACTGTATCGTCATTTGAAAGGTTCAGTCCCGATTCTCTAATACAATCAGAAACTGCAACGTACATTAATTTATTTTCTTCAATTCCATCAATAATTCTTACGCGGAAACCTGTTTGTACAAGAATTCGGTCCAAAACCGGGTCAGTATTTTTGGCATCGCGGAAGGCAGAAGTTGCAATACAGTTTGTATCTTCTGGCGAAATTCCCCAGCCTTTTAACTGTTCCTTAAAAAGCAACAAAACCTGCACAAGAGTATTTTGCGTTTCCTGGCTAATTGCTTTAGATGTAAAAACGTCGCGGCCAATTGGAAGTGGCTTTTCTGAGCGGTCGAGAATATTTTGTTTTTTGTCGGTTGTGTACTCGGCTACAAGGAGTCGGGCTCCCGTAGAACCGATTTCAATGACTGATTCTGGGGATGCCATTAGTGCCTCGTCTACTAAAGCTTATCAATAAGCATAGAACACTTACCAGAAGGGATAGGTAAAGTCTTCTTCTTTTGATCAAGAATATTGATTGTGAAGTAGTAAAGTTTTTCGCTTTCCATTTGAATTTCCCAACCGCGAGTACTCTTATTAGAAAGGATTGTAATAAGGTTACGTTTAAGCGAGAGATTCTCAATACCCATTATTTCAAGATTTGGAATAATCCAATCTACTGTTTTACGTGGTAAACTGATTGAAAGGCCAATTACGTTTTCAATCATAAGAGCGATTGTAGAAAGGCCTGCTGTCAAAAGATAACGTGAACGAGCATATTCTGTTTCTGTCATCTTTGCTTTACCTTCTTTATTTGGAAGATAAGCTTCGAACAAATCGCCAGGTTCTTTATTTTCGTTTGGCATTAAACCTTCAAGTACAAAATACAAGTGGCGGATTGCACATTCACGGGCAAGTTCATACTGAGCATACTTTTCAAGACCTTTAATTACCATAAAGTTGAAAGCAGGCATTACACTTCCGCAGTAACCATTTCCATCTTCACTAAAATGAGGATCATCAGCACTTAAAGTTGGGAATGGATGTTCTGTACCAAAAGTTTCAGGATTATTTAAGTGGTCTACAAGCATATCAGCTTTGTCGGCATTTGGAATTTCTGCAAGCATTGTCCAATAACCGGCAATAGTTTTTACACTTAGACGCTGTTCATTTTTATCAAGGTCATAGTAGAATCCAGTATCATTATCCCACATCAAAGAATTAATTTTTGTTTTGATAGAGAAGTACATTTTGCGGTACTGGAAGCTAATATCTTTATCATTAAGAATATCGCCTAATGCAGACATGTAAGAAGCATTAATTGCCATACAAGCATTAAAGTCGATAGGATAGTAAGCATTTTCACGTGGCGAATTAGCCATTGAAGAAGCAGCAACAGGAACAGCATAAAGTCCATTTTCCTGCTTAAATGTTTCATCAAGCCAAGCCATATATTTCTGAAGAGCTGGCATTACATCCTTAATTCTTTTCTTATTAGCTGATTTATGGAAAAGGTTAAATTCAGCCATAGCAAATAATGGAAGTCCAACACCCTCTGGATTATCTTTATCTAATACAGGCTGATTAGTTTTAACATCATACTTCCAGCGTATTGCTCCAGAATCTTCCTGGCGTGCATAAAAATAATCTATATTATTACAAGGTTCAAAGTTACGATTTGAATATACTAAAAAGAAAGATGAGAAAATTGTTTCAAACTGACTAATAACAAGTTTGTCGTTTTCTGGATATATAAATAAGCCTTCTGAATCCTGTTCTCCAGTTTTTGGATTTACCCACAATGAAGATACCCAAGACCATGTTTTATTATAAATGTCTACAAAATCCTGATCATAAAAATGGATTTTTGGAAAATCATGCTTATTCACAAAGCGCTCCTACAACAAATAAAAACTTTTTTCAATAATTGTAACTAGTATTATAACACATATTTTTTAATTTTTTTCATAAAAAGCAAAAATTTTTTGTAAAAAAACGCATATCAAAACAAATATTACTATAGAGGTTTTTATATGATGATTTACTCATTTTCTCCTTTTGGTTACGAAGGTTCTTTAGTTTCTGTAGAAGTGGATTTGCGCCGGGGCATTCCGGCCATTGATATTGTTGGTTTAGCAGATGGAGCTGTTAAAGAATCGCGAGAAAGAATGCAGGCGGCAATCAGGAATTCGGGATTTGAACTACCTAAGGAACGGGTGTTAATCAGTCTATCTCCTGCTGATTTACGCAAAGAAGGTGCCGGATTTGATTTGCCTATTACACTTGGAGTTCTTGCTGCACAAGCTGAACTTGAGGGCATGTCAGATTTTATTAGTGAACCTATACTGGTTATGGGGGAACTGGAACTTTCGGGAAAATTAAGGCCTGTTAAAGGAATCCATGCGGCTGTTTCAACTGCGGCAGCCGGGGGAATTTTAAGATGTATTGTACCTAAGCAAAATGCAGATGAAGCACGACAAGTTTCTGGAGTACAAGTATGTGGTGCAGAAGATTTAGAGTCGGCATTTAGGGCTTTAAGGGATTTTTCTTTTTTTGAATCGAGAAATTATTCTGGTGAAGAAAAAAGTTATTTACCTGATGGGTGCATAGAAATTAATGGTGTTCATTTTTCCCATAATTCTGATGGCTATGAATTTGGAGACATAAAGGGACAGTATCAATTGGTAAGGGCTTTACAGATAGCTGCTGCAGGTGGTCACAATCTTATTGCACTAGGTGCGCCAGGTTGTGGAAAGACAATGGCTATTCAAAAATTCCCGGCGCTAAATCCTCTTTTAACTTTAGATGAAGCTCAGTCGGTAACAAGAATCTGGTCGCTGGCAGGTTTAATAAAACCTTCGGAACCACTTATCCGCATTCCACCATTTAGAATTCCACATCAAACTTCCAGCGTGGAAGGCATTTGTGGTGGCGGAGTAAACTGCCGGCCAGGAGAAATTTCGCTGGCACACAACGGAGTTTTATTTTTAGACGAAGCCGCCGAATTTCGAAGCAGCGTTTTACAAATGCTAAGAGTTCCATTAGAAAGCGGAAACATTACTTTGTGCCGAGCCGGGCGAAGTACGACATATCCTGCAAACTTTCAGCTGCTTATGGCTGTAAACCCCTGCCCCTGCGGAAACTACGGTTCCAGAACAAAAATTTGTTTATGCAGTGCCAAGTCGGTAGAACAGTACTGGAAGAAATTTTCAGCACCACTACTAGATAGAATTGACCTGCGGGTTTTTGTTGAAAATGAAAGTGATTCTCCAAATGGTAGTAAATTGGTAGTAAGAGAAGGTTTAAACTCCACAGCAGAACTTAGAGAAGGAATTGCAAAAGCTGTTGCCATACAGAGAAAAAGGCAGGGCATTCGGAATGCAAAGTTGGCCCCACAGGAAATTGCTGAATATTGCAAAATTAATAAAGATTGCAAAGAAATTCTGGATAACGCAATTAATCGGTACGGCTTTTCACCAAGGGCAATTTCTTCCTGTCTTAAAGTTGCAAGGACTGTAGCGGACATTGCAGGGGCAGAAAATATTGGCCCAGAACACATAACAGAAGCCATAGACTTCCGAAAACTATGCGCCAATATGATGCCAGAGTTATAAACACTAGCGGTTAAAATAAAAAAAGCTTCCCGAAACAGGAAGCTTTATACCGGAGAAGAGACTTGAACTTACGCCCTATAGCAGAACCGTAAAAAAAAATAGTCCTTCGTGACTATTTTTTAGGTTCTACCAAATCTACGTTCCGAGGATTTATCCGAGGTCACGATGGTCAATCGTGTAAGAGTTCAAGGCGACTAGTTATAAACACTAGCTGGTTAAAATAAAAAAAGCTTCCCGAAATAGGAAGCTTTATACCGGAGAAGAGACTTGAACTCTTACACGATTGCTCGCAACAGATTTTGAGTCTGTCGTGTCTACCATTCCACCACTCCGGCGAATGTTTAATTAATATACCAAAACGATAAGGATTTTTCAAGTGGTTTTATGCTATAATAATTATGTGAAGATAAATTCTGATACTTTTGTTGGTCAAAAACCTGAATTTGTTCTAAAAACTGTATTTGGATACGATTCATTCAGACCATTTCAAAAAGATATTATAACTAATGTTCTAAAACAAAAAGATACTCTTGCAATTATGCCAACTGGTGGCGGTAAATCTTTGTGCTACCAGATACCAGCACTTATCTTCCCTGGAATTACAATTGTAGTTTCACCGCTTATTTCACTTATGCATGATCAGGTTAGCGGATTAGAAACTGCCGGTATTCATTCCGTTTTCTTAAACAGCACCTTAAGCTGGGACGACTACCTTGCAACCGTTTCCGAAATTAAAAACAACAAAGTTAAACTAGTGTATGTTTCACCTGAAGGGCTTGCAACGTCCCGAATCCGCGAACTGTTAAGTTCCCCAGACATTACAGTAAGTTGCGTTACAATTGATGAAGCCCATTGTGTTTCACAGTGGGGACACGACTTCCGCCCAGATTATCTTGAAATCAGCAGTATACGAAATTTTCTCCCAGATGCCGTTATGCTTGCACTTACTGCAACAGCTACAGAACATGTTCGCCAGGATATTCTAAAAAATCTTCGCATGAATTCTCCTGCAATTTTCGTTTCCAGTTTTAACAGAAGCAATATTTTTCTGGAAGTGCAACCTAAACGCAACGGACTACAGCAGGTCATTCAATGCATAAAAAAGCATATTGGTGAAAGTGGAATAATTTATTGTTACTCCAGAAAACAAGTTGATGAACTTACAGATACTTTGGATAGGCTTGGTTACAATGTTAAAAATTATCACGCTGGTCTTTCCGATGCCATTCGTGCAAAACATCAGGATTTGTTTATAAAAGATGAAGTACAAATTATTGTAGCTACAATCGCCTTTGGTATGGGAATTGATAAACCAAATGTGCGTTTTGTAATCAACTATGATTTGCCAAAATCTATAGAAGAATATTATCAGGAAATAGGACGTGCTGGCCGCGATGGGCTACCTTCTTCTGCCTTACTTTTATACAGTGTTGCAGACATAACAAAAATCCGCTATTTCTTCGACGATGCTGCCGACCCTGAAAAATCGGAAATATTGCTTCAGGGAATGGTAAATTTTGCTACAACCCGTAACTGCCGTAGAAAAGCACTACTTTCATATTTCGGCGAAATTTATGAACCAGAAGATGACAGCGACGAAACTAAAAAATGCTGCTGCGATATTTGTGTAACCGGCAACGTTCCCCTTAGTGACGTTACAATTCCTGCCCAAAAAATATTCTGCTGTATTATAAGGACAAACCAGCGTTTTGGTGCAGGTTATATAGTAGATGTGTTACTTGGCTCAAAAAACAAACGAATCCTAGATAACGGCCACAATAAGATTTCGACCTGGGGAATTGGAAATGAATATGCCCGTGAAGAATGGCTGGAACTCATAGATACATTGATTTCTGAAAATTATCTTCGTAAAGCAGGAGATTTTAATATTCTTGAGCTTACTGCTGCAGGGAAACAGGCTCTGGCTGCCCGCACAGAATTAAAACTCCCAATGCGCACTACAATTATTCGAGGTTTTCCTAAAAAATCTGGTGGTACAAACACAGGCGAACGCATTATTGCAGAAAAACCAGCCGCCGATGATGCACAGGCCGAAGTTATAATTGCAAATTTGAAAGCCTGGCGAAAGCGAAAGGCTGATGATCTGAATATTGCCCCTTACATGTTGTTTGGCGACAAAACTCTTATGGACATTGCTGCAAAAAAGCCTAAGAGTAAAAGTGATTTGTTAAATGTCTACGGAATTGGAAAAGTTAAAGCCGAAGAATTCGGCCGTTCAATTCTTCAGATTATCGCTGATAGTCTTTCTTAAAAAGTCTGTACCATACCAGAGTTAAGATATAACCCATGTATGGGAACAAAAGAAAGATTTTAAAAGGATTGTGTAAAACTTCTGGCAGCATTTCATGACCCTTTTCAAAAGTCTTTGGTTTAACTCTTTTTACACGTTCCGAGAAAATTCCAAAGGCATCTTTGTAATAAAGGAATATACTGGAAGAAAAACGATTTCTGCGGCGGTATGCCCAACAATTTTTTTCTTTAATTCCATCGCTAATAAGACAAAGGGAAGGCTGTGCTTTGAAAATTGCCTGCACAATATCATCTTCAAGATTTTTTGGATAATAGCCAACATAGCGGCCTACAATCTTCAAATTGCGGAAAGTATCGCGAACGTTTCTTTCAGTTTTATTTAAAGTCTTTTCGCTGGAACCAAGCAAATATAAAGATTTGTAATGAGAATCCAAGATAGAAAGAATTTGAATTACAGCATCAAAAGGATTGTAACGAACTGGAACTTCCTTTTTAAGAAATTTGGCACCCCTTAAAATGCTTTTAGAAATAGGAAGGATTAAATCTGCATTTTTAATACATTCAGAAAAATCACCTTTATGGCGGGCTTTAAGCAAATCCCAGATTGAAAGAAATACAATTTGCTTTGTCCCCGGACGAGCGAGCAGTTCAAGTACTTCGTTTTCAAGATTTTCTGGAGCACAAATATCTACAGGAACTCCGATCAAAGAAATTCGATTGATAGCCATATTTTAATCCTTTTAATTTATTGCAGACTGCACTGCAGCAATTCCATATAAAGCAGCAGTTTCACATCTTAATATATTTACGGCAAAATGGATGGGAGTAAAAAGTCCTTTTTCTTGTAAAATTGAAACTTCTTCAGGACTTATGCCCCCTTCACTGCCAACAGCGATTGCAATTTTCTTAATATCCTTTGAATTTGCAATAACGCCCCGTAAATTATCTTTACAATCATCTCTTTCCGAAAGTACGAAAGCTACAGCAGTTCCAGTATCATCTGCTTGATTTTGGCAATGTTCCTTCCACATTCCAACGGCGGTTTCCAAATCTACTGGAGCCAAAATTTTTGTATCCACAGGAGAACCACTTTGCTGGCGGGCTTCTTTTACAATCTTTGCAAGGCGCTCTTTTTTTGCACCTTCCAATGCAGCAATACTGCTCTTTTCGGAATATTCGCCAATTACAGGAACAATAACCGCAACTCCACATTCTGTAGCCTGGCGAACAATCTGCTCAAACTTAACAGGCTTTGGAATAAACTGGAAAAGCCAGTATTCAACATCAGGCAATTTGGCATCGAAGTCAGAAGCCTGAACACCCCTTGTAATTGATTTATTTTCGTCTGCCGAACCAGTAGAGGCACAAATTTGCAAAATTATAGACTTAGCTTTTTCATCAATTTGAGCAACTGTGGAATTTTTAAGAGTGCCATCTGGAAAACGAAGATTTACCATATCGCCAACTTTTACCCGCAATACCTGACGTAAATAGCGAAAATCTTTTCCAGAAAGAGTTACCAGTCCATTTTTTACATTCTGCTTTTCAAGAATAAACTGGCGCATTATTTTTTAGCTTCTTCTTTTTTTGCTTCAATTTCATCCTGAAGCTGTTTAAGAGTTTTTGTGTTCTTTACAAGTTTATTGAAATCGCCTTTATTAATAACGTTAATTGCTTCTTTCAACTGAACATCCCAATCCATATCGTACAATGGAGATGGCTGAGATTTCAAAACCTGTACGCGAAGTAAACGACGAATCAAACGGCTATCAAGATTATATTTTTCGGAAATCTTTTTACCTTCAGCAACAATTTCCGATTCTTTCATATTCTGATACTTATCAACAGTGTCATTAATGATATTTGAAGTAATCAATTCCATGTAGCGCTTTTCTTCTTCTTCAGAAAAAACAGGAAGATTCATAACTTCTAAATCTGGTGGAATACCAATTTTATCAATATTTGTATCACTTGGTGTGTAGTAGCGGGCCATTGTAATTTTAATTCCATCTGTGTTGCTTAATGGAATAACCTGCTGAACTGAACCCTTACCATAAGTACGTTCACCAACAAGGTATGCAAGGTGATAATCCTTCAATGCACCAGAAACAATTTCGGATGCACTGGCAGCTCCTTTGTTAATCAAAACTACAATAGGAATATCTTTTTTTACAGTTGTTGTATTTTTAGAAGCAGTAAACTGCTGATTTTCAAAAAGAAGTCGGCTCTTGGTTGAAACAATTGGACCATCATCTATAAATTTATTTGCAACATCAACCGCACTTGTAATAAGTCCTCCTGGATTATCACGAAGGTCAATTATCAAACCTTTATAATTAGCCTTTTCAAAAGAATCCAATGCCTCCTGCAATCGAATAGCTGTATCTGGAGTAAACTGAATTAACTTTGCATAGCCAATTTTTGTTCCTTCAACCATTCCATATTTTACAGTTGGTACTTCAATAAGGGCTCGAACCATTGTTACATCAAACTTCATACTTGCACCACGAAGAATTGTAACTGTAACAGGAGTTCCAATTTCACCACGAAGAAGATTAAGAACTTCATTCATAGTAATTGTGTCAGTTGGGTTACCGTCAACGGCAACTATCAAATCTCCAGACTGAATGCCAGCTTTTGCACCAGGAGTGTCGTCTATAGGAGAAGCAACTTCAACATAAGCAGGCTTGCCAGGAGTAGATTCTGTAGGTTTAGAAATAGAAAGACCAACTCCACCAAAATTGCCGGAAGTTGTATCTGTCAAATCACGCATTGCTGAAGTATCAAGGTAAAGTGTATATGGGTCACCAATGGCATCTAACATACCTTTAAGTGCACCTTCGTAAAGAATTTTAGGATCAAGTTCATCAACATAATTCTGCAATACAAAATCAAAAACTGAATTAAGCTTCTTTACATACTGGAAACTTGATATTTTATTATCCTGATTAACCGAAGACTCTGCGAAACAAAGGGTAGAACAGCAGAGTAAAACCGCTATAAATACATTGCGTAATTTTCTCATAAAATATATTTTACGACAGTAAGGTTAAAAAATCTATATATACTAAAAAAAAACTGTGCTATAATAGAAGAATGTCACAGATAATACCAATCGCAAGTGGAAAAGGTGGTGTTGGAAAATCACTTCTTTCTGCTAACTTAGCAATCGCTTTAGGCCAGCAAGGCAAACGTGTTGTTTTAGTTGACCTTGACCTTGGCGCATCTAACCTTCATCTCGTAATCGGTCAGAGACCTGGAGCCGCAAGTTTGGGTTCCTGGTTTACAGAAAAGAGTGATTTCAAAGATATTATTCAGCCAACAGATTATCAAAATGTAAGTTTTATTGCCGGCGATAGTCAGATTCCAGATTTAACTTCACTTAAACACGTACAGAAAGTTAAGCTTATCCGTAATCTTAAAAATATTGATTGTGATTATGTAATTTTAGACTTGGGAGCAGGAACTCATCAGTTTATTTTGGATATGTTCCTTCTTTCGCCACAGGGAATTATAGTTTCCGCTCCAGCAGTTACAGCTACTTTGAACGGTTACCTTTTCCTTAAAAATGCAGTTTTCCGTCTTTTGTACACAACTTTCAAACGGGGAACTCCAGGCCGTGCTTATTTAGACAACATTAAAAAAGATTCTCAAACAATGCAGAAGCTTTATATTCCTCAGCTCATTCAGGGATTGGCACAAACAGACCCACAGACAACTCAGCTTTTCATAAACCGAATGCAGCAGTTCCGTCCTCGTCTTGTAATGAACATGATTGAAGACCCAAAAGATGCAGACCGTGCGCAGAGAATTAAATCTTCTTGTAACCAGTATTTAGGTTTAGAGATTGAATACCTTGGTCTTATGTTCCGCGACATGCTTCAGGACAAAGCTCTTGCAGCTCAGCTTCCAGTAGTTGTTTATAAACCACAATCTGTACTTGGTCAGGGAATTTACCGCATAGCAGATAAAGTTATTACAACTCCTCCACATCAGTTTGACGCAGACTTTAACCCAGACAGTTTTGGCAGCGACAATTTCCAGGATGCAGAAGAAGAAGCAGCTTACGACTACAACTTTAAACTTTCAGGAATTGACGATTTAGTTTCTGGCGGTTCACTTTCAATCAGCGAACTTGCAGAAATGATTAAAACCCAGCAGTACGAACTTACTCAGCTTAGAAAAGAAAACAATCTTCTTAAATCTAAACTGATAAAAGCTGCTAATGAGGGCTTCAAAATCTAGTTCAAAAAGGAATAATAAATGTTTTTATATCTCAACTACCCTTCATGGATTCATCCACAGATTTTTCCTGGAGTAAAATTTTTAGGTTTAATCCGCTGGTATGGTCTGATGTATGTATTTGCATTTACAACTGCCTACCTTATCTTAAAAAAAGTAGCAAAGGAAGGTGCCTTAAATTCTAAAAATTATATTGTCACAGAAGATGATTTATTCAGTTTCATTTCTTCTGGCATTTTATTTTTACTTATTGGCGCCAGAGTTTTTTCTACCTTAGTTTATGATACAAGCGGACTTTACTGGAAAAAGCCATGGCTCATTTTCTGGCCTTTTGATGCAAACGGACGTTTTACAGGACTTGCAGGAATGTCGTATCACGGAGGTTTCATCGGCGGCTTTTTTGGCATGATAATCTGGTGCATAAGAAATAAACAATCCGTTGCAAAATGGGTAGACGCCATGGTTTGTGCGATTCCTCTTGGATATACTTTTGGGCGCTTAGGTAACTTTTTAAATGGCGAACTTTACGGAAGAATTACTACAGCACCTTGGGGAATTGTTTTTCCAGATGCAGAAAGATTTTCAACTAAACTTCCATGGGTTACAGATTTTGCGAATAAAATTGGCATGGAGATTTCTAACCATAATCTTGTAAATCTTCCACGACACCCAAGCCAGTTGTACGAAGCACTTTTCGAAGGCTTACTCTTGTGGCTTGTAATTTGGGTTTGCAGAAAACATAAAAAATTCGACGGTATGCTTTCGTGCATTTACACAGGTGGCTACGGATTAGTTCGTTTTGTAATTGAATACTTCCGCGAACCAGATGCAGAAATCGGATACAGAATTGCAAAAGATACAAATGCTCCAATTTACACAAATACATCACTGTTGAATATTTCTACAGGACAGATTCTGTGTTTCCTAATGATGGCAGGAGCTATTCTTGGAGCTATTATTCTTTATATAAAATCTAAAAAACAGGAAGCTAAATAATGTCTATTTTTCAGGGAATTTTACTTGGAATATTACAGGGAGTTGCAGAATTTCTGCCTATTTCCTCTTCAGGGCACCTTGCAGTAGCTCAATATTTATTTGGACTTGAAGAAATACCTCTTTTATTTGATGTATTTTTGCACCTTGCAACTTTGTTTGCTGTATGTTTGTATTTTTGGCGTAAAATCTGGAATCTGCTGAAGATTTTTGGAAGATGGATTGCCAGAAAAGAACCTGCCGAAGAAGATATTGCAGGCCGCAAAATGATTATTGCAATCATTCTTTCTACAATCGTTACAGGTATTCTTGGAATAGTAACAAGTAAGCTTATTCCAGAAATGTCTATAAAAGTTACTTGTGCAGGATTTCTTGTTACAGCACTTTTACTTATTGTTACAGCAAAAAAACAGGGCACAGAAACTGTTGTTACAAAAAAGCAGGCCTTGTTTATAGGCTTTATGCAGGGAATAGGTACTTTGCCAGGAATAAGCCGTTCCGGTTCTACAATTTCTGCTTCATTATTCAGCGGAATAGACCGTAAAACTGCCGGTGACTATTCTTTTATAATTTCTATTCCAGCAATTTTAGGGGCTTTTATTCTTGAAGTAAAAGATTTAGGTGAAGTTTCTTCTACAATTGGTGCTGCCCCTGTAGTAGCAGGATGTGCCGCAGCTTTTGCTGTAGGTTATATTTCACTTACCCTATTGATGAAAATCATCAGAAACGGCAAACTTCAATGGTTCGCTGCATACTTAATTCCACTTGGAATTTTAGGTATGATATTCTTTAAGTAGTATACGGAGATTAACTATGACTAAAACAACAAAAAGAATTGCATTAGCACTTTCAATTTTCTTATGTCTTCAGCCATGTATGTACGCAGATACAGCCTTGAATAAAGAGATTGTAAAACTTGAACTTGAAATTGGAAAAATGAAAATGCGTGTTGGTGAATATGCCGACATGTCTGACAAACAGATTGAAAAACTCTTGAGTAAGGCTCAGAAAGATCTTGAAAAGAAAAAGGCAAAAGCAAAAAAAGAAGCCGACAAAGACTTTAAAAAAGCTAAAGAAGATTTAAAAGATGCTGGCAAAGATCTTAAAAATGCAGGAAAAGAAATTAAAGATGCTGGCAAAAAAACTGGCAAAGAATTGAAAGAAGCCGGTAAAGATATCGGTAATGCCTTCAAAAGTATTTTTGACTAATAATGCAAAAGATTTTTAGTAAACCGGCGGAATTAGAAAAACTTGCAAAAGAAAAGTTTTCGGTTCCGCCATTTTTTATGATGGAACATGCTGCCCAAGCCATGGCAGATTTTATTCTCCAGAAAATTGGCCCTACCACCGCCACCATCCTTATAATTTGTGGAAAGGGAAACAACGGTGGAGATGGCTACGCCCTTGGCCGACTGTTGAACAACAACTACAAAATCAATCTAGTTTGCCTTGAAACGCCTACCGCAGAAGAAGCCTTGGCCCAGTATAACCGCTGCCTTGAACTTGGAATGGAAATTTCAAATCAGCTGCCAGACCCTATTTCTGCTGATGTAATTGTGGACTGCATTTACGGTATTGGATTCCACGGTGAACTTCGACCTGCGGCTAAAGAAATCTTAGATAAAATGAATGCCGCAAATGCCCTTAAAATTGCCTGCGATGTACCTTCGGCTTTTTATTTTAAGGCAGATTACACAATCACTATGGGGGAGCACAAAACTTCCCTTTTTGCAGATAAGGCCAGCGACATGTGCGGCCAGATTATAGTTGCAGATTTAGGACTTACAAAAGAAGATTTTGAAAGTTGCCTGACACCTGATGCTTATTTAATAGAAGAAAGTGACTTAAAACTGCCTGTTCGAAAAAATAAGATTGCAAATAAAGGCACATACGGCCATACAACAGTTTTTGCCTGCGATAAAGCTGGTGCCGCAATAATTGCTGGAACCGCTGCAATGAATTTTGGCAGTGGTCTTACAACTCTTTTGAAAACTCCCCAAACCGATTTGCAGCAGTTTAAAATCAGCCCGGAACTTATGATAGCTGACTCGATTCCTGCAAAAACAACTGCTGTTGTAATTGGGCCTGGAGTTACGAATCCTAAAGCTGCCGATGTGGAAATTTTACTTAAGTGGTTTACTTCTGCTAAAAATCCCGGCGTTGTTCTTGATGCGGGAATGCTTTCTTACGATGGAATAACTGATTTACTTAAAAAACTAAATGCCACTGAAGGTGCCAAAATTGTACTTACACCACATTTACTGGAATTATCACGCTTCCTTGAGAAAGTTTACGAAGCACATCCAGATTGCGGGATTTTGGAAGAAGATTTTCAGGTGCCGGTTTTAGCAAATAATGCTGAAGCAAAGATTCGCCTAGGAAAGATTTTGAACCAGCTCTACCCTCGCACAACAGTAATTATGAAATCTGCAAATACATTTATAGCTGAGGAAGGGAAAATTTTCATTTGCCCTGGAGCATGCCCGAGCCTTGCAAAAGGCGGCAGCGGAGATGTCCTTGCAGGCATGGTAGGGGCGTTGCTGGCCCAGGCCTACTCTGGAATTGATGGGGGCATTACGGCCGTGGGGAGACACTTAGCAGCAGCAAACGAATTCGGCCCTGAAGCCTATAATCTTACACCTTTTAAACTCATTGATTTAATTTGATTTAATTTAATTTTTTTTAAACATTGATTGACAGTCACTGAACGTTAGAGAACAGTCACTGAACGTTCAGTGACTGTCATTTCCGTATCACTTTCTTATAAATTTTACAAAGATTTTCCACACTCTACCCATATTCACGGTTTTTTACTATAATATTTACAAAATATGGAGACCCTTACATATGACAAATTTACCAGAACTTTTTGGCAGCTTGGTTTTTAATCAATCTGTTATGAAGGAAAAGCTTCCTTCAGAAACTTACAAAGCCCTTAAACGGACTATGGAAACTGGAACTCCTCTTGACCTGGATGCCGCAAATCAGATTGCAGAAGCAATGAAAGCTTGGGCTATTTCTAAAGGTGCCACTCACTATTCACACTGGTTCCAGCCATTAACTGGTATTACTGCTGAAAAACACGACTCTTTCCTTACACCTGCAGATGAAGGCAAAATCCTTATGAGCTTTAGCGGAAAGGAACTTATTAAAGGGGAGCCAGATGCTTCTTCTTTCCCAAGTGGCGGAAAACGTTCAACTTTTGAAGCTCGTGGTTATACAGTTTGGGATCCAACATCTTATCCTTTTGTAAAAGATCATACACTTTGTATTCCAACAGCTTTCTGTTCATGGACAGGTGAAGCTCTTGATAAAAAAACTCCACTTCTCCGCTCAATGGAAAGCCTGAACGAACAGTCTCTCCGCATCTTAAAACTTTTTGGCAACGATGCAAAACACGTTACAACTACAATGGGCCCTGAACAGGAATATTTCCTTGTAGACGAAAAACTTTATCAGAAACGAAAAGACCTTAAAATGTGCGGCCGTACCCTTTTTGGTGCCCGCCCAGTAAAAGGTCAGGAAATGGATGACCAGTATTTTGCGGCAATTAAGCCTCGTGTAATTGAATACATGGAAGATTTGAATACTGAACTTTGGAAGCTTGGTATTTACGCAAAGACAGAACACAACGAAGGTGCACCAGCTCAGCACGAAATGGCTCCAATTTTCACAACTTCAAACTTAGCTGCCGACCAGAACCAGCTGACAATGGAAATTATGAAAAAAGTTGCCCGCCGCCACGGTTTAATCTGCCTCTTGCACGAAAAACCTTTTGCGGGAGTTGCAGGCAGCGGTAAACACAACAACTGGTCCATTGCTACAGACAAAGGGGAAAACTTGTTTGCTCCAGGAAAAACTCCTCGTGACAATGCACAGTTCCTTTTGTTCCTAACTGCAGTTATTAAGGCCGTTGACGATAATCAGGATTTACTCCGCTATTCGGTAGCAAGTGCTGGCAATGATAACCGCCTTGGAGTAATTGAGGCGCCTCCTGCAATTATGTCAATTTACGTTGGCGACGAACTGGAAGCTGTCCTTGAATCTATTAAGGAAGGTAAATCTTACGATAACAAGGCCGGCGCTAAGTTGAATATTGGCGTTGATGTTTTGCCTGGTATTCCTAAGGATTCAACTGACCGCAACAGAACCTCTCCTTTTGCATTTACAGGAAACCGATTTGAATTCCGTTCAGTTGGGTCTTCCCTTTCTATCAGCGGACCTAACACAATTTTGAACGCAATTCTTGCCAATACTTTGTGCGATTTTGCAGATGAACTTGAAAATTCAAAAAACTTTGACGAAGATTTACAGGCTCTTATTAAACGCGAAATTACCGCTCACTGGAAAATTCTTTTCAATGGAAACGGTTATGCAGAAGATTGGGTAAAAGAAGCAGAAAAGCGTGGTCTTAAAAATTACCGCACAACTCCAGATGCAATTGAACACTATCTTGATAAGAAAAATATCGACCTTTTCACCCGTATGCAGATTTATACTCCAGAAGAAATGCAGAGCCACTACGACATCAAACTGGAAAAATACTGCCAGGTTTTAAACATTGAAGTAAACACAATGGTAAAAATGGTAAATAAAGATATTATTCCAGCTGCCATGAAGTATATGAACGTGATTGCAGACACAGAATTCAAAATGCAGCGAATCGGTGATTTGTGTGATGCCGGCCTTAAACTTTTAAAGCAGCTGAACTCTTTGATTAATGAACTTTCAAACTCTACTGAAGAACTGGATAAGGTTCATAAAGAAACTGCTAGCATTAAAGATTTACTGAAGCAAGCTAAAGCATATGCCGGTCAGGTTTTACCAGCCATGGCAAAGGTTCGTTCTGTTGCAGATCAGATTGAAGAACTTCTTGGAGAGGAATACAAACCTTTCCCAAGCTATGAAGATTTGTTATTTAGCGTTCAATAGACTTGTCACATGTGTAAGGCCGTTGGCGGCCGGTGTTCTATTGAAAAACGTTAAAAAATTAAAGGCAGGAACTCTTGTAATAAACAAGAAATCCTGCCTTTTTTATTGATTTTCCGTTAGGAAAATCGAATCCGTGTGACAATCACTTATTAAAGTTTACCTGACTCAGCGGCACCTGGCAAACCTATATCTTTTCTGTAGAATGCATCTTCAAACTTAACTGCAGAAATTCCCTGGTAAGCTTTTCCCCATGCTTCTTTGAAAGTTTCACCATAAGCACTACAAGCAAGAACACGTCCACCGCTTGTAAGGAGATTGTCTCCAACTCCACGGTTTCCACAAACAGCACCTGCAATAAAGATTTTTGCTGTACTTGCTTTAAGTACAATGTCGTTTACAGTAATTTCACATCCTTTCTTGTATTTTTCAGGATACCCGCCACTTACAACAACTGGAGCAACCTGGTATCCTTTCTTCCATTTAAATTCAAAATCTTTTAATTTACCATTCAAGATTGCAGTACACATTGCAGCAAAGTCAAAATCCATTAAAGGAAGAACTGCCTGAGTTTCTGGATCACCAAGACGAACATTATATTCAAGTAACTTTGGACCTTTTGAAGTAAGCATAACTCCAAAGAAAATAAATCCGCGGTAATCGAATTTTTCTTTAATCAACCCTTCAAGAGTTGGCTGTAAAATATCTTTGTCGAACTCTTCCATCATTTTGTCTGTAACATCATCCAAAGGACAAATAGCTCCCATTCCACCAGTATTAGGACCTTTTGCACCATCCAAAAGACGTTTGTGGTCACGAGCAGGAAGGAAACGAACAATTGTTGCATTTCCCTGAACTGCATATTCAGGAGTTACAGAAACAGCTGCGAGAACAGAAATTTCAACACCTTCAAGGTAGTCTTCAATTACAAGTTTTTTACCTGCATTACCAACTTTACCGCCATCCATCATATCTTCAACAGCAGCTAAAGCCTGTTCTACAGTTGCAGCAACAACTACGCCCTTACCAGCAGCAAGACCGTCTGCCTTAACTACAATTGGTGCACCATGTTCTTTAATATATTTGATTGCTTCATCTTTATTTGTAAATGTTTCACTTGCAGGACAAGCAACACCATACTTTTTCATGAAGTTTTTAGAAAGATCTTTACTAGCTTCAAGCTGTGCGCCAGCCTTTTTTGGACCAACACAAGGAATATCAGCTTTCCAGAATTCATCGGCTAAACCTTCTGCCAATGGATCTTCTGGTCCAATTACAGCCATGCGACAATTTTCATGTTTAGCAATTGCCACATAAGGATTTTCACCTTCTTTGATATAATCACAATCTTTTGGATTAACATTTACACATTTTGATTCGTTAGCAGTTCCACCGTTTCCTGGTACAACTACAACTTTATCAACAACAGAACTCTGAGCTAATTTCCAGCAAATAGTGTGCTCACGTCCACCACTGCCAACTACAATAATATTCATAAGATTATTTTATTGAAAAATAAGGTTTTTAACAATATAGGAAAATTACACTCATTCTAAGTATTACGCTCTCGGCTAAAAGGCATCTCAAAAAAGGCTGTGCTCGCGGGCACCCGGGTTTAGGGTAGTACTGCGCGCAGAATTTTTTTGAGAACCTTTTATCCTACGCTTCATACTTAGAATATTTCATTTACATTATTAAAACATACTTAAAATAACCCTATGAACAAATCTCCACCACTAATCGGCACGGGGTTTGTGACAATTTGAACACCCTACAATATGTACGTGCTTTTTTCCCATAGCTTTATTGAATAAACGAGCTGTAAGACTTTCATTCTGCGCTACGTTTTTATGACAAACAGGGCATATTCGTTTTACACCAGACTCACATTTTGGATAGCAGTGAGGACACCCCTGCACTACCATTAGCTGATCTGGAACATTCATTGGACGGTAAACTTTTGAAATCAGATTTTCGCCAACAAATAAGTCTGACTGGCACAAAGGGCATTTTACCGGTTGCACAGCTTTTTGTTTTTTAGATTTTGAATTTTGCTTATTAAAATATTTTATATACCAGACAATAAGTGCAATTATTACACAAACTGCCGCACCCATTATTAAATAATCCATAATTTTATTATACATCACTTCTACAAATAAAAATCTTTTCAATCTCAAAAAAAAGATAAAAAAAATTAAAAATTTCTCTAAACATTTTTTCTCAAGTTCCGATTAGTTATATATAAGGGTGGTGGAAACCCCAAAGATAAACCACGTTGTGGTTATTGAACCCACCATGTGTTTTATCTTAATTATTAACCTAGCTTATAAGGAGATTATTATGGTTATTAATCACAATATGAGTGCTATGTTCGCTCAGCGTTCCCAGGGAATTCAGGATCTTAATGCTCAGAAAAGTATGGAAAAACTTTCATCAGGTATGAGAATTAACCGTGCTGGTGATGATGCATCAGGACTCGCAGTATCAGAAAAAATGCGTTCACAGATCCGCGGTTTGAACCAGGCTTCTACAAACGCTGAAAATGGTATTTCTTTCATTCAGACTACAGAAGGATATTTGCAGGAAACAACAGATATCGTACAGCGCATCCGCGAATTGGCTGTTCAGTCATCAAACGGTATCTACTCAGCTGAAGATCGTATGCAGATTCAGGTTGAAGTTTCTTCATTAATCGCAGAAGTTTACCGCGTTGCTTCAGCAGCTCAGTTCAACGGTATGAATATGTTGACAGGACGTTTTGCTCGTCCAACAGGTGAAAACGTAGTTACAGGTTCTATGTGGTTCCACATTGGTGCTAACATGGATCAGAGAACTCAGGTATATATTGGAACAATGTCTGCTATGGCTCTTGGTCTCCGCAACGTTGGTGATGAATCTATCATGTCTTTGGAAACTCCAGACGAAGCAAACCGCGCAATCGGAACTTTGGATGAAGCTTTGATGAAGATCAACAAACAGCGTGCTGACCTTGGTGCTTACCAGAACCGTCTCGAAATGACAGTTAAAGGTCTTGATATTGGTGCTGAAAACCTCCAGGCTTCTGAATCACGTATCCGCGATACAGACATGGCTTCTGAAATGGTTGAATTCACAAAAGACCAGGTACTTTCACAGGCTGGAACAGCAATGTTGGCTCAGGCAAACCAGAGCTCACAGAATGTACTTTCACTCTTACGCTAAGTTTAAGATTAGCTAGTTAAAGTAAAAAAGCTCTCCGCAAGGAGGGCTTTTTCATTTTTAAATAAAATATGGTTTGTCTGAGCCAACATTGCAGAGGGGCATTTTTCGCTCAGGCAACCGGGGGGGCGATTGCAGGGCTGGTTGTCGGATAGGGGCGGCGTAATTGGCAATTTTATCCGACGAAAAATGCTACTACTACCAGCTCATAAAGGAAATTGTAGGATAAGATGGCTGATTTTGCGGCCATTTATCCTACATAAATATTATAATTTGAATAAGAAGTTCAAAATTTGTAGGATAAAAAATCAATGGCACACTATTTTATCCTACTAAAGAGCAAATATAATAGAAAAAAGGCATAAAAAAAACCTGCTCTATAGAAATAGAACAGGTTCTTTATTAGATAAATATCTAAAACAAAGCTTAGCCTAACGAAATTTCTCCGTTTTCGCTAATTGTAATAATTGCCTTACAGTTTGTACAACGGAAGCGACCAGCACGTGAAGCCTGGAGACCTTTACCGCAAGATGGACACATCAACATTTTTGGGAAGATAGCTCCACCTGAAGCCCCATTGTCATGGCGCAAAAAAGCCAAAGCTTCTTCTGTAGTTTCTTTTAAGTTGAAGAACTGTGAGAAACCAAGAATCTGGAATACTTCAGCTACTTTTTCCTGAACTTCTGCAAGAACGATATCGCCGCCCTTAACTTTTACCATCTTCAAAAGAATTGTGAACGAACCAAGCCCTGTTGATGAAACATAAGACAAAGCACCACAATTGAACAAGATGTTAGAATATCCAGCATTAATAACTTTTGTACACTGTTTCTGGAAAAACGATGAGTTATATGTATCGATGTAGCCTTCCAAAATAACTAAAACGCCATCCTGGACTCCTGGAATCTTGCGCAAAGTGATTTTTAATGAATCGTCTTTGTCGTTATCGAAGCCTGAAACTAATGAGTTATTTGATTCCATAATTGTATCTACCTCTCTTTATTTTCTTTTTAAATACACTATCAACAATATATTATAAACCTATAAATAATAACTGTCTATAAAAATATTAGAATTCACTTCTGCCACGGAAGCTTAAACTTAATGTGCGCTTGTCGATATATTCCAAATCTCCACCAACAGGAATACCCGTAGCCAGTCTTGTAACTTTTGGGGGATTCTCCAGTTGAAGTTCAGAAATCACCTTATTTATATATAAAGCTGTTGTATCCCCTTCCACAGTAGGATTTGTTGCAATAATTACTTCAGAAACTTTTTCGTTGCGAATACGAGACAACAGTGGTGCTATTGCCAGTTGAGATGGACCAATTCCTTCAAGAGGCTTAATTAATCCTCCTAATACCTGGTACATTCCTTTATATTCACCATAAGCTTCAATTGTAGAAACGTCCTGTGCCTGCTCTACTACACAAATTTGAGTTTTATCACGTAAAGGATTTGAACAGATTGGGCAAGGATCTTCTTCGGTCCAGGTACCACACACAGAACAAGGCTTTATTTTTTCCTGCAGCTGTCCAAGATTAAAGGCAAACTTCTGCAAGTAAGAGGCATCCTGTTTTAAAAGCCAGTTTACCATTCTTACTGCACTCTTTTTTCCAATTCCTGGAAGACGAGAAAAATTTGCTGTTAATTCATCAAAAGCGTTCATTGTAAATTCCGATTCTAAATCTATAATCCGAACTGGCTTAAATCTACACCACCAAGCAACGATGAAGATTTGGCCTTTATTTGATCTTGAACATTGTCCATTGCATTTTTGTGAGCTGCAACTATCAAATCTTCAAGCATTTTTACATCCCGGTTATCTACACAAATTGGATCAAGTTTTATATCCATCATTTCGAATTTACCGTTCAATGTAACTGTAACCATGCGGCCACCAGAAGAACCTTCTGCGCGAATTTCGGCAAGTTCTCTCTGCAATTTTTCAGACTGTTCTTTAATAGCCTGAGTGTTTTTTAACAAATCAAATGGATTCATATATTTACCCTTAAAATAATTTACTAATTTTTACTGCTTGCCGGCAACTATTGAGCCTTTAAATGCATTAACAAGAATCTGAACTTGCGCTGGCAGTTCAACAGGAGCATTATCGTTATTTTCTTCCTGAACCTGCTGTAAACTTACTTTGAACAAAATCGCTTTTCCATAAATTTTAGAAATTTCTTCGGAAATTAATTTTGTCTTCTGTTGAATAAGTTCCAGATCATAATTGTTTGTTACAATTGTAGAAATAGCATCTTGTGTCAGTGTCCACTGGCCGGTTTTTTCCAAAATTGAGGCAGCAAATCCATCTGTTATAGAAAGTGCCGCCATTACAGAACCTCGCAACTGAGCTACTGTCATTGTAGTGCCATCAGGTTTTGTAAATGTATCGTTCAACTGAACAGGAGCATTATTCCCATTTCCAGAAGTAATTGACTGCTCATAAGACTGCTCTACCTGTGCTGCAAGTTCCGATTCATCTGGATAATATTCTTCTAGAGGAGGCTCATCTACGTTCGACCAGCCGTCGTCTTCTGCATCTGGGTTCAGAGAATAGCCTGTTTCAGACTGAGGAATTACTACTGTAGGTACAACTTCCCCGGCAGCTGAAACATTAGCTTCTGGAATGTGAATAATTAAACGTTCATCAAGTTCTGCCGGCTGTACAGGATTTGAAGATTGTTCCACTGATTGTTCAGGCGGCAGTGGACCGCCATTAAGAAAAGGGTTAGGTTCGTCCTCGCCTTCTGGAGCCGGCTCATCTAACTCTGATTCAATTTCATCCAGCATCGAAAGTCTTGGAAGACCTGCAGGAATTGGTGCTATGCCTTCGTCTGTAACAGGTGGCACTGGAGCTGCAGGTGCAACAGGTGGTGGCGCAACAGGTTCCTCTTGTATTGGAGAAGGAACTGGCTCTGCCGCAACTGGTTCTACAACTGGTGCTGGCTGTGGTTCAACCGGGGCTGGTGCAACTGGCATAACAGGGGCAACTGGTGTTGCAGGTGCTACGGGCATTGCAGGCTGTGTAGCGGGCATTGCAAGTTTTACAGGCTGAATTCCAACTGGAGCCCCGGAAAGTAAAGCCTGAGCCGCATCAATTGCTTTTTTAACTTCTGTATTTGAAACATACTGACCAATCCAGCAAAGTCTGCTAAAGGCCAATTCAAGTTCGTAACGTGGCGAAAGTGAATAACGGATATCTCGGTAAAGCTGCAGGAAAATTGAAAGGGCACGTTCAATCTGTACAGAATTCCATGCCATTAAAACTATGTTACTGTAGCGTTCTGGAGAATTACCAAGGAGGCTTTCCTTTTTTACACCGGCTTTTATTAAGAGCAAACTGCGTAAATAATCTGCACAATTTGAAATAAGCTGTTCAATTGAAATACCGCCCTGAAGGAACTGGTCCAGCAAGTCGATTACCTGTTCTGTCTGATTGTTAGCACAAGCTTCGAAAATTGTATTTAAACGGTCAATACCAACAAGACCAAGCTTATCGCGGATTTTTTCGTAAGTAATATGGCCATCGCTAAATGCAACAATCTGGTCGAATAAAGTATAGGCATCACGCATAGAACCGGTAGATTCTCTTGCAATCCAGAAAAGTGCTTCATCATCTGCCTGAATATTTAATTCTGCGGCAGCATCTGCAAGGCACTGTTTAACTTTATCAATTGCAACCAGGCGGAAATTATACTGCTGGCAGCGAGATTTTATAGTTGCAGGAACCTTCTGGAGTTCAGTTGTAGCAAAAATAAAAATTACGTATGGAGGTGGCTCTTCAATTGTTTTAAGCAAAGCATTAAAAGCCGAAGTTGAAAGCATATGAACTTCGTCAATAATGTAGATTTTATACTTTGCGTTGCTAGGAGGGAAAAGTACCTCGTCTTTAATCTGACGGATATTTTCTACACTAGTGTTTGAGGCACCATCTATTTCAATTACATCAAGGGAAGTTCCCTTTGTAATTTCCTGACAATTTGAACAAGTTCCACAAGGGCTGTCGGTAGGTCCGTTCTGACAATTCAAGGCTTTAGCAAGAATTCTGGCTGTAGAAGTTTTACCACAACCACGAGGACCAGCGAATAAATATGCATGAGCAATTTTTCCAGACTTAATGGAATTTTTAAGAGTCTCTGCAACAAATTCCTGACCAACAAGGTCGTCGAACTGCTGAGGACGTCTGCGTGTCGCTGTTACTTCGTATGACATAAGTAAAATTATAATGGGAAATTCGGAAAGTGGAAAGTCTAAAATCCTCTATATACTTGCTAACATTCCCGTACACAATTATAATTTTACTATGAAATTTTATGGTGAATTGTTAGTTCTTGTTCTTCTTTTGATTACAAACCTTCGTGTTTTCTTTGTAAATCATGTACGTCGTGACCCTTTGGTAGTTATGGCACCTTTTACCTGTGTAATAGCAATTCTCCAAATCTTTTCGTGGGGAATAGATATATTCACCGCCTTTTCATTTGTTATTTCGGTATTTGTATTACTTTCAAACTTTCATGCTATGTTCCGCTACACAGAGCGACTTTACGTAGACCACTACAGCCCTTTAATGAAAGTATGGGCCGTTTTTACAATTGCCATTTCGCTTATTGCAATTACCGCCATGGTATATTTTGCGCCAGTAGAAATTCACAGTAGAAAAAATGGAATTACAGAAACACAGCTTCGCTATAAAGGTGGATTCAAAACCGGCTTTGAAAAGGCAAACTCTTTTTCAACTTCCGACATTATTGTTTATGAATTCAAAAATGCAGAGCTTCCGGAGCAGACACCTGTTCCATCAAAAGGGGTAATTCTTTTTATTCCAGATAAACGTGGCGAAACAATTAACTACAAACCATATCTGCAGCTTTTGGCAAAAGAAGGTTACACAGTTTATTCTGCCGATTTTTATGCCGACGACTGTAAATGGATGCATTCTATAGAAGATATGAAAATTCTTCGCCGTTTTGCAATGACCATTCACAGTCTTTCTAATAACCAATGGTTTATGGCACAACGGGAATTTTACACATACAACATTTCGCTGGAACTTACAGCTCTTAAAGAAATTTTATACGAACAGTATGACACAGACCTAAAGTATTACCTTGTAAGCGACATTATGGGTAACACTGCCATTGAAGATTTTACAAGAAAAAATCCCGAAATTGTAAAAGGCACTTTCTTCCTGGATACAATTAAAGATTACAAAACTGCAGGTTACGGTTGTGTAGAACAGACAGACCCATTAGTTGCAACAGCATTAGGACTTACCCGCGATTCAGAATTTTCTACACCAAATCTTCTGGTTAAAGAAACTTTGAAAGCGTTTGAGGTTATAAACAAATGACATTAAAAGAATTAGACAGATTTTTAAATTCATTTTTAAAAAAGGAAAATTTCCCTGCCGACCCTTCGCTAAATGGCATTCAGATTCAAAACAGTGCACCAGATGCAAAACAGATTAAAAAAGTTGCATTTGCTGTAGATGCATGCCAGGAATCTGCCCGAATAGCTGCAGAAAAAGGTGCCGATGTACTTATTGTTCACCACGGACTTTTTTGGGGCGGTTGCCAGACAATTACAGATTCTTTCTATAATAGAGTTGCTGCTTTTATTAAAAATGATTTAGCATTGATTGGCTACCACTTGCCTTTAGATGCCAACAATCCTTACGGAAACAATTACGGCATTGCAAATCTTTTAGGACTTAAAAATACAGAAGATTTTGGCTCTTGGCGTGGAATGACAATTGGCGTTAAAGGGGAATTTGAAAATCCTCTTTCGCCAAACGAACTTGGAGAAAAATTAAGTAAGATTACTAATACCAGCTGTAAGGTTATGGCTTTTGGTAAAAATAGTATAAAAACTGTAGGAATTATTTCTGGGGGAGCTAGTGAAGATGTAGAACAAGCAGCCGAACTTGGCCTTGATGCTTACATTACTGGCGAATTTGCCCATGAACAATTCCACTATGCACAGGAAATGGGAATTAATGTCGTAGCAGGCGGACATTATGGAACCGAAATTGTTGGAGTTTCACTTCTTAAAGCTAAAATTGAAAAAGAGCTTGGACTTGAAACATTATTTATTGACCTGCCAACGAATTTATAAGTATATTTTAAAAATGACTAAAGAATTAAAATCAAAATTGTTGCCTATTACTTTAACAGTTGTAGTTATTGTTTTAGATCAAATTACAAAAATGCTGGTTGTTAATAACATTCCTCCTTATACAATTGGTGCTCAGTTCTTTGGAGACTTCCTTAGAATTATTCACGTTTCTAATACTGGCGTTGCTTTTAGTGTTGGTGCCACCTGGTCAGAAACTATGCGTCGCTTTTTGTTTGCATTACTTCCATTAATTGTTATTGGAATTGTACTTGCTGTTTATTTTAGAAATAAAGATTGGAATAAGCTTCAGCGCTGGGCCATTATGGGTATTGTAGGTGGCGGTTTTGGAAATCTTATTGACCGCTTTTTTAGAGCAGAAGGTGTTGTAGATTTTATTGATGTAAAATTCTATGGTCTTTTTGGAATGGAACGCTGGCCTACTTTTAATGTTGCAGATTCAGCCGTAGTTGTATGCGGTATTTTATTAATCATTTCATTTATTAGAGGAACAAAAAATGGGAAAGTTTGATGAACTTGACGAAGAAGAAAAACTTAGACGTAAAAACGAAGAAATAGCTTACAGAAATAAAAAACGTAATTCTAATGTATTGCTTTTTTTTGGAACTATTTTTGAAATTATAGAAACTCTCATTATTGTTATTGCGCTGTTCCTTCTTTCAGCTGCAATTTTTTCTAGAGTTTTATCTGGCGAAATTTTTGGAAGAGTATATAATTATGTTTCTCTTGCAGCCTTTATTGGTGGTATTCTCATTGGTTTTAAAATCTATAAAACACTTATGCAGTTTATTATCAACAAATATAATCTTCGTGAAAAATTAACAGAAGAAGTTTTGCGCCACTACGACAAAGAAACTCAGGAAAAATACGAAGAAAAAATGAAAAAAAGAAGATAAAAAAGGAAAATAAAATGATTGGTATTATTGGAGCTATGGACAGCGAAGTTGCAGCTCTTGTAGCAGAAATGTCCACAAATGAAACTTTCGAATACAACAATTACAAATTTTACAAAGGAACTCTTTTTGGTAAGGAAGTTGTGATTGTAAAATGTGGAATTGGAAAAGTAAATGCTGCAGTTTGTACTCAGATTTTGCTTTTTAAATTTAATGTTGAAAAAGTAATTAACACTGGTATTGCAGGTGCAACTGGTGCTGGTTTAAAACAGTACGACTTTGTAGTTTCAACAGCTGCAGTTTACCACGATGTAGATGTACAGATTTTTGGCTATAAACCAGGTCAGGTTCCAGGAATGCCAGAAACTTTTGCTGCAGATTCTGCCCTTGCTGATGCAGCTGTAAGTGCTTTTAATAAATCTGAACTTGCAAAAGAACATAAAATTATGAAAGGACTTGTTGCCTCTGGAGACCAGTTTATTGCCGGTGGTGAAAGAAAAGACTTTATTGTAAAAACGTTCAAACCAGACTGTGTAGAAATGGAAGGTGGTTCTATCGCCCATGTTTGCTATGTAAACAAAGTTCCTTTTGCAATTATTCGCTGCATGTCTGACTGTGCCGATGACAGTGCTTCAGAAGAATATTCAGAAGATGCCGCTTCAAAATTAAGCAGTGCATTTTTAATGGAAGTAATTAAAGAAATATAAATAGAATATCTAGGAGATAAAAATGGAAAAAAAATACAACGTAGATTCTTTTAATCTTGATCATACAAAGGTAACTGCTCCTTTTGTTCGTCTTGCTGCAAAAAAAGTTGGCGAAAAAGGTGACATTGTAACAAAGTTCGATATTCGCTTCTGCCAGCCAAATGTTGAATTCATGCCAACTGGTGCTATTCATACTTTGGAACATTTGATTGCTGAATATATCCGCGATGAAATGGAAGGTGTAATTGACCTTTCACCTATGGGATGCCGCACAGGTTTCTACTTTACAGTTTGGGGTGACCGCTCAGAAGAAGAAATTGCAAATCATCTTATGAACGTTCTTAAAAAAGTTGCCGTATGGGATAAACCAATTCCTGCTACAACTGCAGAAGAATGTGGAAACTACAAAGACCACGACCTTGAAGGTTGTAAACACTACGCTAAACAGTGGTGCGACGGAATTGAAAAGAAAGGTTGGAACGCTTTTATCTAGTTCCGGTGGTATTCGAAAATAAATGAATATTATTGAAAAGTTTAAGGAAACTGCAGTCTCGGTTCTGCCAATTATGGGAATTGTGCTGTTACTGGGACTTACAGTTACTCCATTAGACAAATTGTTACTGGTCCGCTTTATATTTGGCGGACTTTTACTTATTATAGGTCTCACAATTTTTCTTCTTGGTGTAGATTTGGGTATACAACCAATGGGAGAACGTTGTGGTGCCGAACTAACTAAAAAAAGATCTCTTCTTTTACTTCTTATTGTTGCATTTGTAATTGGATTTATTGTAACTGCAGCAGAACCAGATATTCAGGTTTTTGGTGACCAGGTACGGGGAGTTTTTTCGTTTGTAAATAAAACAGCAATAACTTTTGTAATTGCTGCCGGAGTTGGCCTTTTTATTATGTTCGGGCTGCTTCGAACTGTATTAAATCTTTCTATTAAATTAACTTTTTTTATTTCGTATACAGTTCTTTTTGCTATTGCATTATTTGCTCCAGACAGTTTTATTGGCATTGCTTTTGATTCAGGTGGAGCTACAACTGGCCCAATGACCGTTCCATTTATTATGGCACTGGGACTTGGCGTTTCTTCTGTTCGAGAAGATGATAAAAACAGTTTTGGACTTACAGGAGTTTGTTCTATTGGGCCTGTAATGGCTGTTATTATTTATGCTTTAATTTTACAGGCACAAGGATATTTTAGTGGAAACGGGCTAGAAACTGCAGCGGGCGCGGTAGAAACTGTGTCGGATTCTAGCGAAACTGCTAAATCAGTTTTGTCGTTGGTTTTTACACCTTTTGGGAAAGTTTCCAAATCTGTTCTTCATGAATCTTTAATTTCCATTGCACCTTTATTTGGATTGTTTGTAGTATTCCAGATTTTACTTTTGAAAATGACAAAACGCCAGGTTATTCGAATTATAATCGGTTTTATATATGCCTTTTTAGGATTATTTATTTTCCTTACTGGTGTAAACGGTGGTTTTATGCAGGCCGGAGACGCCTTAGGCAAAGTTCTGGGGGCAAAAACTGTAGCTGGCGGTGGCTGGTGGTATGTCCTTTTAATTGGAACGGGCCTTGCACTGGGAGCCATTATTGTTTGTGCGGAACCGGCAGTTTGGGTTTTAAGCGAACAGGTAGAAAATGTAAGTGGTAGTACAATCAAACGAAAGATTTTGCTTGTATTCCTTTCTATAGGAACTGGAATTGCCATTGCACTTTCAATGTGGCGCGCAGTTGCAGGTTTTAATCTTAAAATCATTTTGATTCCTGGCTATATTCTGGCAATGATTTTAATGATCTTCTGTCCATCTTTATTTTCTGGAATTGCCTTTGACTCTGGTGGAGTTGCCTCTGGGCCATTAACTTCTACTTTTGTACTTTCTTTTACTTTAGGGGCCGCAAGTTCAGGAAGCGGCACAAACGATTCTTTTGGCGTAATTGCCCTTGTTGCCATGATGCCATTAATAGCAATTCAGATTATGGGAATTATTTTTAAACTTAAACAGGAGGCTGCAAATGAGTTATAAATTGATTGTCAGCATTGTTCCTCACGATTGCGGAGAACTTATTACAAATGCGGCAAATAGCGCTGGTGCTGGCGGTGGTTCAATTATTATGGGTAGAGGAACTGCCACAAATAGCGTTTTGCAGCTTTTAGGCTTAGGAGATACCTCAAAAGATATAGTTTATGTTGTAGTTTCTTCAAATAAGAAGGATAATGTATTAAATGCAATAGTTTCTGCAGCTAATGAAAAAAAGGCTCACTTCGGTGTTCTTTTTACAATTGATGTTAGCAGTTTTATAAAAGCTGGTCCAAATAAGGGCGAAATTAAATCTGATTTACAGGGAGAAGCTAAAATGGAAAGTTCATACCAGATGATAAACGTAATTGTTAACAAAGGTTATGCAGAAGATGCTATGGCAGCTGCTCGCAAAGCAGGGGCCGGTGGTGGTACAATAATTGGTGCCCGTGGTACTGCTCGCGAAGATGATGCAGCCTTCTTTGGTATGAAAATTGTTCCAGAAAAAGATATGCTTATAATCCTTGTACCAACAGATAAAAAAGATGATATTGTAAAGGCTATTACAGATTTACCTTGTTTTGCAGAAGCCGGAAGTGGAATTGTTTTCTGTAATGAAGCCAAAGATTTTACTCTACTTGGAAAGAAATAGGAGATTTTATGTTTTATCCTGAAAGCGTAGTAAATGAAGTTTTATACAAAAATATTGATGCTCTCCTGGTAGTATCTTCAAAAGAGGATAGTTATAAAGCAATAAAACGTTCAGAAGGAATGGCTAAATACATTGATGAAACAGGTTCCTACAAAGGATTACTGGAAAAATTGCTATTCCATATGAATAACAGCGAAACAAAAATTACCGATGACTACCAGGTATTTTTGCCTAAAATGGGTACATTCACTGGAAAATATTCTCGAAAAATCACTCTTATAATAGACGGAATAAAACATGTAATTCAAATGCTGGTATATCCAATCGAAAAGAATACAGATGATTATATTATTCTGCTTTTTGATTTGGATAAATCGGAATTCGAACGCGATGTTATAATGGAAAATAAAGTAAAGACAATACAGGAAACATATTTGTTCTCTATGTATGTAGACTTAAATAAAGACCAGGTTAGCAGCATTAATGTTTCAGAAATTTCCAAAGATGATATGCACTATGAAGTAAAATATACTGAATGGCGTATGATGATTGTAAATATGATCTGGCCGGAAGATCAAAAGCAGTTCCTGGAAATTACAGATCCTGAATACCTGAAAGCTCATTTGAAGCCAGCAAAAACAGTTTCCTTTGACTGTCAGATGAAGAATCTTGAAGGAAATTATATCTGGGTAAAGCTGATTTTTGGCCGTGCAGAAACAACCAGCGAACAGGACTTCCGTTTTGTATTTATGGTACAGAATATTCACGAAGATTCCTTAAAGCTGTTTAATGAATTAAAGAAATTCGAAACTCTTGCTTCCCACGACACATTAACAGGCATTTTCAACCGGGGACGAATTGAAACAGAACTTGGCAACGCAATTGAAGAATTAAAGAATTATGAAAAACCTGTTTCCCTTATGATGTTTGATATTGATTACTTTAAGAACGTAAACGATACCTATGGTCATGCTGTAGGAGATGATGTTCTAAAAGAATTTGTCAGAAAGATCAGTGAAAAAATCTGTAAATATGATTTTGTAATTGGCAGATGGGGTGGCGAAGAGTTTGTGTGTGTATGCCACAATATCGAAGTAGAAGAACTTAAATCCATTGCCGAAGATATCCGTAAGTCAATTGAAGATAGTACCTTTGAAAAAGCTGGTAAACTAACTTGCAGCGTTGGACTTACAGATGTTTATCCAACTGACGATGTAAAAGGTGCATTTATCAGATTAGACGATGCATTGTACGCTGCTAAAAACAACGGCAGAAACTGCATCAGCATTAACGCATAAAAATTTCCTATTTCTCACTCTTTTTCACTTGAATAATTGTTCAATTGAATATATATTCATGTGTATGGGAAGAAGCGAGAACATTTGTGATTGCGAAGTTATCCATAGCGATGTTGTAGAAAAGGTTCAGAAAACTTTTCCTGCAGATGAAGTTATCTTCCAGCTTTCGGATTTCTTTAAAATCTTTGGGGACACTACCCGCGTAAAAATCCTTTATGCTCTTGATAAAAATGAACTGTGCGTTTGTGATATTTCCACTCTGCTCAATATGACAATCTCTGCAGTTTCACATCAGCTTAAAATTTTGCGGGAAGCAAATCTTGTTACTACAAATAGGGTTGGTAAAGTTGTTTATTATTCACTTGCCGACGAA
>JAZLKI010000019.1:0-14994 GCA_045597485.1 Treponema sp. | reverse complement strand
ACACAAAAAATCCAGATATTTGTTTCCTTCTACGTCCTCAACCCATGAGCCTTTGGCTTTAGCGAGCGCGAATGGAAATTTTCGCGGATAGCTACGGGCATTAGATTCTGTGGAATCCTGTCTGGTAATGTAATACTGATTTGTGCCTTTTTCTGACATAAACGTTCTCCACTACAAAACAGCAATCGCTGTATAATAAATTGATATAATTAAGAAACTTTACCCTAAATCTACTTTTATAACAAGACTTATGATATATAATTTGTTATTATAAATTAAGTTTATTTGATTTATTAAGGGGAATAAAACTATGTACGAAACTTTAAAGAAAAGAAATGATATTGCAGGCCCTAAGGTTGTTGAAGCAATGAAAAAACGTCAGTTTGAAGCTTATTATGCTTCTACTAAAGAAGAAGCCATTGCAAAGGTTATGGAATTAATTCCTGCTGACCACGTTGTTTCATGGGGTGGAACAAAAACTGTTGATGACCTGGGCATTAAAAATCTTCTTAAAGAAAAAGGATATAAAACAATTGATAGAGATACTGCAAAATCTCCAGAAGAAAGAGTTGAATTAATGCGTAAAGCTTTAACTTGCGACACTTTCCTTATGAGCAGCAATGCTATTACAGAAAAAGGTGAACTTTTTAATATTGACGGAATGGGAAATCGTCTTGCAGCACTTATTTTTGGACCAAAAAGCGTTGTGATTGTTGCTGGAATGAACAAAGTTGTATCAGACATGGATGCAGCTTACGATAAAGTTCGCCATTACACATCACCAATTAATGCATTCAGATTCTGTGATTCAACTCCTTGTGCTAAAACTGGAATGTGCGGTGATTGTTTAAGCCCACAGTCAATTTGTTCACAGTTTGTAGAAACACGTTTTAGCAAGGTTCCAGGAAGAATTAAAGTTGTTCTTGTTGGTGAAGATTTAGGCATCTAATAAAATGAAAAAACAAACTTTCCTCATCCTTTTGCTGATTTTTACAGGCTTATTATACGCTCAGAATGTCCTTACTTATAACGGAAGTGGGAACTATACTTTGCGAGAACGTAGTGATTTACGACGTTATGATAATGGAAAATACATTGGTCTTCTAAGCAGAGAAGTTACATCTTTTATAACACCTGTATCATTTGAAGACGGCTACTTATATGAGGGAAGTTTTTTTGTTCATGAAGATACAAAAAGGGCAGCTGCAAATGTCGGAGTAGGACTTGCAGATTCAATACCTTCAACTTTTAAAATCAACAGTGATGGAAATCTTAAAATGATTGAAGACAATGGTTTTCCATCTTTCAGAAGCTTTCCTACATATCCAGAAAAAGCAATTCAAATTGGAAACAGCTGGACTGGAAAAGCTGTAAGAGCCATAGACCCTTTAAATAAAGGTATTATTACAAAAATCCCAATTGTAGTTCAATATACATATCTTAGAGATGAATTTTTTAATGGTGAACCAGTTTATTTAATCAGTGCACAATGGGCTACCCGTTATGGAATGGGAACAGGAAATTACTATATAGACTGGGGTGGTGACCAGGAACTGCAAAAAGGAACTGGAAGTCATAAGGCAACTTTATATATCAGTAAAATTTCTGGAAATATGCTGGTAATGCGAGATAGTGTAGATGAAACTTTTGTTTATGCAGATGGAAATACAGTTCAGTTTAAGGGAACAATTGCATTATTTACAGAATACCCTCCAAGTTACGATAAATCTGATTTAATACCAGCTTTAAAACGTATCTGCGAATTAACTGATGAAGAAGCTGAAGAGTTAATATTGCCAGGTATTGAAGAAGGCATTGCAAAAACAACATTTGAACCTGCAACTACAGACGTGGACCTTGCAAAAGCCGAAAGACAACGTCGCCAGGATGAATTAACAAAACGAGTTCTTGCTTATGCTGAAAAAAATAAAAACAGCAGTAGTGCAGGTAAAAATCAGATTTCTGTGGAACCAACTGCGGCTGGTATTCGTCTTTCAATTCAAAACCTGCAGTTTAAGGCTAACAGTTCTGAATTACTTTCTGGGGAAGAAGAACGCCTGAACCAGATTGCAGAGGTTCTAAAAACTGTACCAGACCAAAAGCTGTTAGTAGAAGGTCACACTGCAAGCACTGGAAATCCAACTGGAGAAAAACAACTTTCTGTTGAACGTGCAGAGGCAATTGCAAAAGCCCTTATTTCTAGAGGTATTAAAGCTGAACGTTTTATTTGTAAAGGTTTTGGAGGCACAAAGCCAATTGCAGATAATGGTAGTGACAGTGGCAGAGCAAAAAACCGCCGTGTTGAAATCACAATTTTAGATTAATATAAAAAAAGGATATAAAACTATGACTGATTTAGAAAAAAAAACTTTATTTACAGACATTTACGAAATCTTAGATATTTATAAAGAATTTACTCCTGTAACTGCTGACGGCTCCTTTATTTTTGATGCTGTAAAACCTTGCGTTACAGAAATGATTGACTACCTTATTAAAGATGCAACTGAAGCAGCAAGTTTAAAAGACTTTTTAGACAAAACTGACTTTTGGACAGCACCAGCTTCAACTCGCTTTCATGGAGATTTTAAGGGGGGCTTAAGTCTGCACACTTTAATGGTAGTTAAACAAGCATTTGCCCTTGCAAAACCTATTCTCGAAAATTATTTTGCCTGTCCAGCAGGCAACAGTTATACAATCACAGCAAAAGATATTTTTATTTCTGCACTTTGCCACGATTTCTGTAAAACAGGATTTTATGGGGTAGAGTACCGAAACACAAAAGATATTACCGGAAACTGGGTAAAGCAGCCATTTTATAAAACTAAAAATGATAACCGTAACTTAGGCCACGGTAATGAATCTGTATTAATGATGCTTGAAATTATGCCTTCTTTAATAAAAAACAGAATGGTAATTGAAGCAATAAGTCGTCATATGGGATTTTCAGATTTATCTGACAGTGAAAAATTTAACTATTCAAACTTCCTTGAAAATCCTTTAGTTATTTTACTTCAATTTGCCGATCAAACCGCTGCAAACTGGTATAACGCTTAAGTTTTACTAAAGAATAACTTTAATAATATTAAATATTTTTACTCTAACTGTATTTACATTTAAAAAATAATAATGTATTATGATAATTGTAAGAAAATAGGAGCTTGATTTATGGCAAAAGGAAAACCTTTAATCAACGTTGAACGCTGTAAGGGCTGCGGATTATGTATCCGTGTATGTCCTAAAAACATTTTAGAAATGTCAAAAGATACTAATGGACAGGGTGTAAATTTCCCTGTATGTAATGATGAGGCAAGTTGTATTGCCTGCACTTTCTGTGCAACTATGTGCCCTGATTGTGTTATTGAAATTGAGGTTGAATAATGGCTAATAACAAAATTTTAATGAAGGGTAACGAAGCTATTGGTGAATCTGCTGTTCGTGCAGGCTGTCGCTATTACTTCGCATATCCAATTACTCCACAGAACGAAATTCCTGCATATATGGCAAAACGTCTTCCTGAAGTAGGAGGTACATTCCTTCAGGCAGAATCTGAACTTGCCGCAATTAATATGGTAATGGGTGCTTCTGCAGCTGGTTCACGCTGTATGACATCTTCATCTTCACCTGGAATTTCTTTGAAACAGGAAGGTATTTCTTACATCTCTGGTGCTCAGTTACCAGCAGTTGTTGTAAATATGATGCGTGGAGGGCCAGGACTTGGTAACATCTCTGGTGCTCAGGGAGATTATTTCCAGGCTACTCGTGGTGGTGGAAACGGTGATTACCATGTTGTAGTTATCGCTCCAGGTACTGTACAGGAAATGGCAGATTACACTGTAAAAGCATTCGAAATTGCAGATAAATATCGTGTAATGTGTATGATTCTTGGTGATGGTTACCTTGGCCAGATGTCTGAACCATGTGTTCTTCCAGACTTTGTAGAAAATCTTCCAGAAAAACCTTGGGCTGTAACAGGTAAAACTGCAGACAGAAAACAGAATAAAATTTATTCATTAAAGCTTTCTGGAATTGATGGTGAATTGAACGCTCATAACAAGGCTCTTTTCGAAAATTATCAGAAAATTCAGGACAACGAAACTATGTCTGAAACATTTATGTGTGATGATGCAGATGTTGTTCTTACAGGTTATGGTACATCAGCTCGTGTTTGTAAGAAGGCTGTAAAACTTCTTCGCGAACAGGGAATTAAAGCTGGTTTATTCCGTCCAATTACACTTTGGCCTTTCCCACAGAAAGAACTTGAAGCTGCATGTAAAAATGCTAAAAAAATCCTTACTGTAGAAATGTCTATGGGTCAGATGGTTGAAGATATTAAATTGTATTCAGGTCACAAAGTAAGTGATGTTGATTTCTATGGTGAAGCAGGTGGAATTATCCCATCTGTAGATGTAATTATTGAGAAGGTAAAAAGCTATGTCTAAGAAATATGAATTCCCAAAATCAATGAATGAAGTAGCATCACATTACTGTGGTGGCTGTGGACATGGAATTGTTCACAAACTTATTTGTCAGGTAATTGACGAAATGAATATTCAGCAGGATGTTCTTCTTGTTGCTCCTGTTGGATGTGCTGTTTATGCATATAACTATATCAACGTAGATGCTTGTGAAGCTGCTCACGGACGTGCTCCAGCAGTTGCAACAGGTTTGAAACGTGTTCACAAAGATAAGATTGTTATCAGCTACCAGGGTGACGGTGACTTGCTTGCTATTGGTACAGGTGAAACTATTCACGCTGCAAACCGTGGTGAAAACATTACAGTTATCTTCATCAATAATGCTATTTACGGTATGACTGGTGGTCAGATGGCTCCAACTTCACTTGTAGGTCAGGTTACAAAAACAACTCCATTTGGTCGTAAGGCTGAAGAAGTAGGTTACCCAATCCGTGCATGTGAATTGCTTAATACTTTGGTTGAACCAAAATATATTGAACGTTGTGCAGTTTACGATGTTAAACACATTAATCAGACTAAAGCTGCTATTAAAAAGGCTGTAACATACCAGAAAGAAGGTAAAGGATATTCATTCGTTGAAGTTCTTTCTATGTGTCCTACAAACTGGGGTGTTGCTCCAACTGTAGCTGCAGACTGGGTAAAAGATGAAATGGAACCTTACTATCCACTTGGTGTATTCCGTGATGTTCCTGCTGGAGTTGCTCCAGAAGCTGCATGTCCAAAAGCTGGTGTTGTTAATACAGCAAAATAAAGAAGGAGAAACAAAATGACTAATGAAATTATTTTTGCAGGATTTGGTGGTCAGGGTGTTATCCTTGCTGGAAAAATCCTTACATTGGCAGGAATGAGTGAAGACAAATATGTTTCTCATATTCCTTCATACGGTGCTGAAATGCGTGGTGGTACAGCAAACTGTTCTGTAATCGTTTCTGATGATGAAGTTGCTTCACCTGTAATTGAAAAACCAGATGTTGTTGTAGCTTTGAACAAACCTTCAATGGTTAAATTTGAAAAACAGCTTAAAGCTGGTGGATTGCTTATTTACAATTCATCATTAATCGACGTTGAACCTACACGTAAAGATATTCGTGTTCTTGCTTTACCTTGTAATGATATTGCAAAAGAAACAAATAACCCTCGTGGAGCCAACATGGTTGTTCTTGGATGTCTTGCAAAAGTTCTTCCAGGTATGATTAGTGGTGTAAAACCATTTGAATTTGCTCTTGATGAAGCAATTTCAGCTCGCAATAAGAAATTCAATCCAATTAATATTGGTACAATTGAAGCTGCTTATAATAAAGATTACGTAATTAAATAGGAGTAAAATTATGTCAGAGAAAAATAAGATTGGTGCAAAAGTAAAATTAGTACGTGAAAACAGAAAACTTTCTATTGAAGATGTTAGCGAACGCACAAACCTTAGCGTTGAACAGATTAAAAGTATTGAGGACGGTTCTCTAGTTCCTAATCTTACTCCACTTATTAAAATTGCTCGCGTTCTTGGTGTTCGTCTTGGTACATTTATGGATGATGATGAAAATCTTGGTCCAGTAGTATCACGTGCTCAGGATGCAAAAGAAGTTACACGTTTTAGTGATCGCGGAAATGCAGTTAACTCTGACTTAAACTTCTATACTTTGGCTCAGAATAAAGCTGGCCGTCATATGGATCCATTTGTAATTGATATTTTCCCAACATCTGAAGAAGAAATTAAAACTTCTACTCACGAAGGTGAAGAATTCATTTATGTTTTGGAAGGAAAAGTTGAACTTATTTATGGTAAAGATAAATATGAATTAAACCCAGGTGATTCAATCTATTACGAATCAATTGTAGCACATCACTTGCACAGCCACGGCGGAGAAAAAGCAAAAATTTTAGCTGTTATTTACACTCCTGCCTAATAACGGAAATGCGTTAAAAACAACAGTCCATCGTGACTGTTGTTTAGCATTATCCATCGATTCGGCTCCGAGCATTTATGCGAGGGCTTAATATCGAAAACTCGTTAAAAAAATAAGGTTTTAATATGATTGAATTAACATTATCACAATTACTTAGAGAAAAAACAAAAGAAAATCCTGAACAGGAATTCATGGTATATTCAGACCGTGACCTTAGATTTTCTTATGCTCAGTTTGATAAACGTGTAGATGATATGGCTTGTGGTCTTTATGCAATTGGTGTTCGTAAAGGCGACAATGTTGGTATCTGGGCTACAAACGTTCCAGACTGGCTTACATATATGTTTGCATGTGCACGTCTTGGTGCAGTAGCAGTAACTGTAAACACAAGTTATAAACTTCACGAACTTGAATACCTTGTAAAACAAGCAGATCTTACAACACTTTGTCTTACAGACGGTGTAAAAGATTCTAACTATGTTTCTATGATTCGTGAACTTGTTCCAGAACTTGATACTTATGAACGCGGATGTTTAAAATCTGCTCGTTTCCCATTCTTAAGAAATGTTGTATTTATGGGGCCAGAAAAATATCGTGGTCTTTATTCAACACCAGAATTACTTCTTCTTGGACAGCATGTTGATATCGATATTATTCATAAAATTGAAAGCGAAGTTACTTGTGACGATGTAGTAAACATGCAGTATACATCTGGTACAACAGGATTCCCTAAGGGAGTTATGCTTACAAGTAAAAATATTATCAATAACGGTTTTAGTATTGGTGAATGTATGCGTTATACTGCTAAAGAACGCGTATGTCTTCCAGTTCCTTTATTCCACTGTTTTGGTATTGTACTTGGTGTAATGGCTGTTTTATCTCATGGTGCTACACACGTTTTGCTTGAAAGCTTTGATCCACTTTTGGCTCTTGCTTCTATTCACAAGGAAAAATGTACTGCTATTTATGGTGTTCCAACAATGTATATTGCAGAGTTGAATCACCCAATGTTCAATATGTTTGATATGTCTTCACTTAGAACTGGTATTATGGCAGGTTCTTTGTGTCCTGTTGAATTAATGAAACAGGTTATGGACAAGATGAACATGAAGGAAATTACTTCAGTTTATGGTCTTACAGAAACTTCACCTGGTATGACTCAGTCTCACTGGGATGACTCACTTGAAGTTAAGGCTACAACTGTTGGTCGTGACCTTCCTGATATTGAAGTTAAGGTTCTTGATCCTGAAACTAACGAAGAATGTCCAGTTGGGGTTCAGGGAGAAATGTGCTGTCGTGGTTACAACATCATGAAAGGTTATTACAAGATGCCAAAAGAAACTGCCGAAATCATTGATGAAAACGGCTTCTTGCATTCTGGTGACCTTGGTATTAAAGATGCTGATGGTAACTACCGCATTACAGGTCGTATTAAAGATATGATTATTCGTGGTGGTGAAAATATTTACCCTCGCGAAATTGAAGAGTTCCTTAGCCAGATTCCTGAAATTAGAGATATTCAGGTTGCCGCTGTAAAGAGTAAACGTTATGGCGAAATCACAGGTGCTTTCATTATTCTTCATGATGGAAAAACTCTTACTGAAGAAGATGTAATTGAATTCTGCCGTGACAAGCTTTCTAAATATAAATGGCCACAGTTAATTATGTTCGTTGACGAATTCCCATTAACTGGTAGTGGTAAGATTCAGAAGTTTAAGCTTACTGAAATTGGTACAAAATACCGTAGAGAAGTATTAAAAGTAGACGACTAATACTTACTCTGGAGGTTAAATATGAATGAAGAAATTAAAGCTGTAGCTGACCGTCTTATTGGTTTACGCGAAATTATGGATGTTTCTTTAGAAGAAGCTGCAAAAGTTTGTGGTATTTCTATTGATCAGTATAAAACTTATGAATCAGGAAATGTTGATATTCCTGTTGGTGTTCTTCAGTCTATGGCAAAAGAATACAAAATGGATCTTGGTACTTTGATTTCAGGACAGGAACCACATATGCATTCTTACTGTCTCACAAAAAAAGGTAAGGGACTATCAGTTGAACGACGCAGTGACTACAAATATGAAGCACTTGCCAGCGGATTTATCAACAGAAAATCTGATCCTTTCATTGTAACAGTTCCATTTGAACCTGAAGCTGAAATTCATTTTAATTCACATCCAGGTCATGAATTTGAATATATGATTGAAGGAAAAATGGAAATTGTTGTAGATGGAAAATCTATGACTCTTGAAGCAGGCGACAGCATTTACTTTGACGGAACAAAACAGCACGGCATGAGAGCCCTTGAAAAACCTGCAAAGTTCCTTGCAATCATCATCTAATTTTACGAAATATAAGGATATACAATGTTAGAACAATTTCTAGAAAGAACTGAATTCAAAGATTACAATGACTTCTTTGAAAACTATAAACTTAAAATCCCAGAGAACTTCAACTTTGGTTATGATGTAGTAGACTACCTTGCAAATAAAACTCCAGATGCAAAAGCTATTGTTTGGTGTAATGATAATGATGAAGAGCTTACACTTACATTCGGCCAGCTTAAAGAACGCACAGACAGAGTTGCAGCTTACCTTATGAAAAAAGGAATTAAACGTGGCGATTTCGTTATGCTTATTTTGCAGCGCCGTTATGAATTCTGGCTTACAATTGTAGCTTTACACAAAATTGGTGCATCTGTAATTCCTGCAACTCACATGCTTACAACAGAAGACATTGTTTACCGCTGTAATGCCGCTGGAATTAAACACGTTCTTGCAGTACATGACCGTGAAATATTTAAATACATTGAAGATGCTAAAAAAGAATCTCCATCTTTGCAGACATTAATTGGTGTTGCTCCATTTGGAATTGATAAAGGTCTTGATGATGATTTCTTAGCTGCACATCCAGCCTGGTCAGATTTTACTCGTGGTGTAAATGAAGTTACAGAAGAAGATTTAGCAAAATTCCACTCACTTAAACGTGAAGATATTTCTAAAAATGATGATATTCTTCTTTCTTACTTTACATCTGGTACAACAAGTCATCCAAAATTAGTTTCTCATAACTTCTTGTATCCTCTTGGACACATTGTAACTGCTTCTTACTGGCAGGAAGTTAAAAAGGGCGGACTTCACCTTACTGTAGCAGATACAGGTTGGGGAAAAGCTGTTTGGGGTAAACTTTATGGTCAGTGGATTGCAGAATGCTGTGTATTCATTTACGACTACCATGCAAAATTTAAGCCAGTAGATTTAATGGATCAGATTCAGAAACATCACATTACATCTTTCTGTGCACCTCCAACAATCTACCGCTTCTTAATTCAGGAAGATTTGTCTAAATATGACTTTAGTTCATGTGAACACTGGTCAACTGCCGGTGAACCACTTTCTGATGAAGTATTCCTCAAATGGAAGGAAATTACTGGTAAAGAAATTCACGAAGGTTTTGGTCAGACAGAAACGACACTTTCATTGTTCAACTATGGTAACGAAAAGATTAAACCAGGTAGTCTTGGAAAATCTGCACCATATTACAACGTTACTTTGCTTGACGAAGATTGTAACCCAGTTCAGGACGGTGAAATTGGCGAACTTTGTGTAGAACTTAAAAACGGTGCAAACTTCCCAGGTTTGTTCATGACATATTTTGGTGACATGGAAAAAACTAAGAAAGTAATGCACGACGGTTACTACCACACTGGTGATAATGCTTGGCGTGATGAAGACGGATATTTCTGGTTCACAGGACGTAACGATGACGTTATTAAATGTTCAGGATACCGTATTGGTACATTCGAAGTTGAATCTGTTTTAATGCAGCATCCAGCAGTAGTAGAATGTGCAGTTACAGGTGCTCCAGACCCAGTTCGTGGACAGGTAGTAAAAGCTACAATCGTTCTTGCAAAAGGATACGAACCATCTGATGACCTTGTAAAAGATATTCAGAACTTTGTAAAGAAAACAACTGCACCTTACAAATACCCACGTATTGTAGATTTCGTTACTGAATTACCAAAAACAATTTCTGGTAAAATCAAGCGTAACGTAATCCGTGATGCAGAAAAGAAATAAAAAAAATAAATTTTTATTATAAAAATGGAGAGGGATGTTCTAGTATTGCTAAACATCCCTCTATATATTATAACTACTTTTATATAAAACTTTATGAGGTTTGATTATGAAAAAATTTGCAATTATTGCACTTTCAGTATTGGTTTTGTCACTCCCAATGTTCGGAGCTTCAAAGAAAAAGGCTAAGGGACCAGTTACAGTTGAAATCTGGCACACTTACAATGGACTTCAGGCAGCAACTTTAAATGAAATTGCTGATGCATTTAATGCTTCTCAGACTGAATATAAAGTAGATGTTAAAAATCAGGATTACTCTGGTTTTGCAGATACTGTTTATAATGCTGTTGCAAATGGTATTGGACCAAGCATCATTTTCAACTATGGTACAACAGCTGTAGATTATGCAAACGAAGGTCTTGCAATTGATATTAAAAAATACATTGCTCAGGATAAGAAAAAGAAAGATTATCAGATGCAGAATCTTATTGATTCTCTTCCAGATGCTATGAAAACTGATGTTCTTGGTTTCGAAGATGGTGGAATTTACTATCTTCCAGGCTGTACAACTGGTCCTGTTTTATTCTATAACAAACAGCTTTTTGATGAATTAAAATTGAATCCACCAACAAACTGGGATGAACTTGTTACAGTTTCTAAAACAATTTATGAAAAGAAAGGTATTCCAGGTTTCCATTCAGATGGTCTTGTAGATAATCTTCAGGAATTGATTATGCACAATGGTCTTGGTTACATTGATGTTGAAAACAAAAAAATTACATTTGCAACAGACAAAATGGTAGAAATTTACCAGTGGTATGCTGATAACTGTAAAAAAGGTTATTTTGCTTTCAATACTATCGGCCGCTATTCTTCAGAAGATCTTGCAAATGGTGATATTGGTATGTTCTCTGGTTCATGTGTAAATGATCAGTACATCAGCTTTGTTCCAGGTAAAGGTACACTTGGTATGGCTAAATGGATTGGCGGTGACTTCTATACAGCATGGAACCGTGGTCCAATCTTCCTTCATAGAAACGAAAGTGTAGATAAGGGGTGTTACGAATTTGCTAAGTTCTTCTTTAAAGCAGAAAACATTACTAAATGGGCTATGGGTAACTCAGCACTTTGTCCTTATGTAATTGGTGACAATGTAAAAGAATACAAGGATTACTTAAACAATCTTCCTTCAACATCTGCCTTACCATATGTTCAGGCTAACCTTGGAGTTTCAGGTTCATTCCCTAACGTTACAGGTTCAGCTGCAGTGCGTAAGGCTCTTGAAGAATACTTGAACTACGTTGTTGATGGAAAAATGTCTGCAAAAGATGCTGTAAAGGCAATGGAAAAAGCTTGTAACGACGCACTTAATGACAGATAATATTTAACGTATGAAGGTTAAATTACAAAATATAACTAAAAAATACGGTCACACTGTGGCCGTAAAAGATTTTTCTGCAGAATTTCCAGACGGCCATTTAATTTGTTTACTTGGTCCATCTGGCTGTGGAAAATCTACAATTTTGAATATGCTCTGCGGAATTGTTCCAGTTACCGAAGGGCATATTTTTTTTGATGAAAAAGATGTAACTAATTTACCACCAGACCAGAGAAACATTGGCATGGTTTTCCAGAATTATGCTTTGTATCCTCATATGACAGTTCTGGATAATATTGCATTCCCACTTGAAGTTCAAAAAATGCCTAAAGCTCAGCGTAGAGAAAATGCTATGGAAATGGCAAAATTAGTTCACGTAGATAATCTTCTAAAAAGATTTCCAAGTGAATTAAGTGGAGGGCAGCAGCAGCGAGTTGCAATAGCACGTGCTCTGGTAAAAAATCCAAAGCTTTTGCTTATGGATGAACCACTTTCTAATCTTGATGCAAGACTTCGCCTTGAAATGCGTGAAGAAATTCGCCGTATTCAACAGGAAACTGGTGTTACAACAATCTTTGTAACTCATGATCAGGAAGAAGCAATGTCCATTTCCGACAGCATTGTTTTAATGAAAGACGGTGTTTTAGCTCAAAACGGACTTTGTAATGAATTATATAAACAGCCAAATTGTAAATTCGTTGCAGACTTCTTAGGTAATCCTCCTATAAACAATATTAAAATTTCAAAAACTGACTGTAAAATTAAAGCTGATGTGCTTAAAGATATAAGCAGTTCAGAAGTTATTCTTTCTATCCGCCCTGAAAGTTTTGTTTATGGGGGAGAATATGAAGCAACTGTTGTTTCCGTAAGTGAAATGGGAAAAGAAGAGATTGTAACTTTGAACTTTATGAATAAATCAGTTCGAGCAATTTTAAATACAGATGAAGAACTTGCACCTGGAAAAACAATAAAAGTTGGACTTAAAGATAAAGGTGTTTTTGTTTTTGATAGTGAAACAGGAGCAAGATTAGCATGAAAACTTCTAAAGTTGAACCCTGGCTTTTTTTAGCACCATTTTTAATTTTCATTGTTGTATTTACTTTATATCCTGTAATAAATGTTTTCATAATTTCATTTAAACAGAATTACAGCTACCTGAAAGGAACATATAAGGGAATAAACTTTGAAAATTATAAATATGTTCTAACAGATGACAAATTCCGTTCTGCTTTATTAAATACATTGTTTTACGTACTTTTTGTTGTACCAATAAGTACTTGTATTTCAATTTTATGCGCAAATCTTCTTAATCAAAAAATAAAAGGAACAGCAATTTTCCAGACAGCTTTTTTTATGCCTATGGTAACTTCCGTAACTGCAGTAGGCCTTGTATGGCGACTTATGTACAATCAGCAGTATGGAATTATTAACTGGGTTCTTACAAAATTTGGTGGTCCAAAAATAGGCTGGGTTAGTGAATCAAAATGGTCATTAATGGCACTTATTATTTTTGGAATCTGGAATATTCTTCCTTTTACAATCATACTTTTACTTTCGGGTTTACAGAATATAGATGAAATGTATTACACTGCAGCAAAAGTTGACGGTGCAAAGCCTGCAAAAATCTTTTTTAGAATTACAGTGCCATTACTTTCACCTACAATTTTCCTTGTAAGTATTGTAAATACAATCAGCTGTTTTAAAGTTTTTAGTGAATTGTACCCTTTGTTTAATGGAAAACCGGGACCTTACAACAATCTTTACACAGTTGTTTATTATATTCGCTATGCAATGTTTGAAAAACGCAAATATGGATATGCAGCCGCTGGAGCTGTAGTTTTATTTATCTGTATTATGCTTATAACTTTGGTACAGTTAAGTTTTAAAAAGCACATGAGTAAAAGGGGAGTAAACTAATGAAAAAAACAATTTCTAAAATCATTATTTATTCTCTGCTAACAATTGGTGCGTTTATAATGATTTTCCCATTTTTGTGGATGATTAGTTATTCATTTAAGAACCATGCAGAAGCTATTCAGTTTCCACCAAAATTTCTGCCTTCTCATTTTTCATTTGAAAATTATGTAAAAGCTTTTGGAATGGCACCTTTTGGCAAATACTTTTTTAACTCAGTAATTGTAATGATACTTTCGGTTTTAACTACAACTACTACTACAATTCTGGGGGCATTTGCTTTTTCTAAAATGAAATTTCCAGGAAAAGAGATAATTTTTTCTATTCTCTTAAGCCTTATGATGATTCCTTTTGAAATGCTGATTATTACAAACTACACAACAATTGTAAAAATTAAGCTTTATAATACAATCCCTGCATTAGTTTTACCTTTTGTTTCCAGCATTTTTTATACTTACATTTTAAGAAATTTCTTTGATACTATTTCAGACAGCTTATATTATTCAGCAAGAATCGACGGAGCTTCAAACTGGTTCTATTTGTGGCGAATTATGGTACCAATTGCAAAACCTTCAATTTTTACAATTATTCTTTTAAATGCTCTTTCTTCCTGGAACAGCTTTATGTGGCCTCTTTACGTAACTTCCGACAGCCGTTCCAGAACTTTACCTTACGGCTTACAGGTTTTTACAACAGAAGCAGGCAGTTACCAGGAATTATTAATGGCCGCTTCTACAACGGTAGTTTTACCAATGATTATTCTGTTTATTTTCGCAAGAAAATACATTGTAAACGGTGTAAGCAGAGGCGGTCTTAAAGGATAAGCATCTCATCAATTGTAACTCCCACAAAAAATCATTATAATAGATTAATTCAATTTAAATATAACTGTGAGGATTTTAATGAACAGACGTCTTATTACTGCTGCTTTACCTTATGTAAACAATATTCCACACTTAGGAAACATTATTCAGTCTCTTTCAGGAGACGTTTTTGCACGTTTCTGCCGTAGCCGTGGCTATTATACACTTTATGTTTGTGGTACTGATGAATATGGTACTGCAACAGAAACTAAAGCTTTGGAAGAAGGTACAGATCCTCGTTCACTTTGTGACCATTATTACAAAGAACATACAAACATTTACAAATGGTTCAACATCAACTTTGATAAATTCGGCCGTACATCTAATGAACAGTGTACAGAAATTACACAGGATCTTTTCAACGATCTTGATAAAGCAGGATTG
>JAZLKI010000018.1:0-20549 GCA_045597485.1 Treponema sp. | reverse complement strand
TTCAAGTTTTATCTGTTCTTTTTCTGATTTTTCAGCTTCAAGCTGCTTGTCTTTCTGATTTATTACTGCAATCTGGGCATTGATTTTAAGGTCTCTTTCAGCTATTTCATCGTCTTTTTTCTGTAAAGACTGCTGCTGTTCTTCAATCTTGAGTTTTGCTGCAGCTAGCATTTTTAGAGCCTCTTCTAATGTAATCCCCGTTTCGTTTCCCACGATTTAAAGGTTAACATATTTAAAAACTTTTAAAAAGAGGTTTTTTGATTTTTTTTAATTTATTTCTGAGAAAAACTGCTCTTCGTGTCCCTTAAAGAAATCAACGCCCTTTAGTAGCATTTCTACCTGGTCCATATTCAGTTGCCTGACTTGTTCCTGCGTATCTGGCCATGGCCAGTGTCCTTTCTCAAGCTTCTTCTGTGCTACCCAGAAACCGGTTCTGTCCCACCATATCATTTTCAGAATATTTCGTTTACGATTGCAGAACAGAAACACAGCACCGCTGAACGGATCATCTTTCATTATGGTTTTGATGATTTCAAGTAATTGATCTCTAGACGCAAGCATATTTGTTGTTCCTGGTCTGATGATTATTCTTGTATGTGAAAAATCTAATCTCATATGCTTGCCGCCGTCTGTAAGATTTTAAACAGGTTTGTTTCGCAAGTCTCAATCGGGATATCAATTTCAATTCCTGCTGCCCTTACAGTGATTAAGTCTTTCCTGTTTTTTGAAAGTGTTATACCCTGTTTTGATACCTTTGGAATGTCTAATTCAACGAAATCATTTGTTGAAAATATATCAAACTCGCCTTTTGCTGCTGGTGTCGGATGCATTATTTCATCGATCCAACTTTTAAGTGCTTCTGGTGTAATGCTGTGTGCTTCTGCAAAATCATCAATTCTCATGTTTGATGCTGCAAACTCTTTTACTAATTCTTCTTTTACTCGTTTTACTGGAAAAATCATAAAAAAATCTCCTTGCTATGAGGAGATTCTATTGCATGTTTGATTTTATTCGTAGGGGGTGTTAATTATACGCTTACAACAAGACTTTTGGCTTTTTACCCTTCTATAGCCTGAACCAGATCTTTACCCCAGTAGTCGCACAACATTTCGTAGGCTGTCTGCTGAAGTTCAGGGACTACTGTTTTTCTTAATTGCTTAAGATTATTAGCTACATATTGCTGGCAGTAAATTCTTATAGAATCTATTTGTTTTTCTGTAAATGGATTACCGTTTTCTTCAATTTCGGTGATTATTGCGGTAAAAATTCCTGCTGTAGAACAAACTTTTTCCCAGCGGCCAATGTCATTTATAACAGTTTTGGAAGATATACCATTTTGTACAGAATAATTATAAACTTTAGATTCGGTACCAATATAAGATTTGGCAGAATTGTAAATCCAAAGAGACTGTATAAAATCTTCTGCGAGAGTACAAGTAATTGGTGGAATTCTATTTAAAGCTTCTAAATAAACTTCTCTTTTAATTAATTTTCCCCATAGAAACCCGGAAAGTTTACGATTAACTAAATATTCTTCAACAATCTGATTTGAACCTTCTGAAGAAGAAATGGAATTAATGTTTATATTATTTATAGAATTTTCTCTTTTTAATAGGATTTCTTTACTGTCGTTTCCGGTAACGTTTGCTTTGCCTTGAATAATGTCGGCATTAGTTTTTTCTGCAATTTCATAAAGAGATTTTATAGCACCGTCTGGAAGAGAATCATCACTATCAAGAATTAAGATGTACTCCCCTTTTGCCTCGTAAACCGCAGTACGACGAGCTTCAAGAAGTCCCCGATTTTCGGAATGTTCTATTAATTTAATAGGATTTTTAGAGATTTTCTTAAGTTTTTTAACGATTGAAGAAACAGAAAGTTCCCCGTTTTGCGGAGAACTTCCATCATTTACAATAATAATTTCCATTTTCTTAAAGTTCTGTGCAATAACAGAATTTACACAGAACTCAAGAAAAGCTTCAGTTTTATAAACAGGAATACAAACTGAAATTTTTGGTTTAGAAAACATTAGCTTGGAGTACTGAAGATAACTGTATCATTTTCATTAATCCATATTTTACTATAGTCGAAGAAATGATTTTCTCCTTCAGATTTATTAAATTCAGTATTATCATAAATTCCAATAATTGCGTTCTGTAAATTAATACTAGATTTATTTGCAATACTAGAATGTTTAATTTTTATAATGCGGCAAGCAGAATTAAAATTAGATGCCGATAAATTATCTACATCAGAAGTATAAAACCCATCTTCAGCAAGATACAAATATATTTCAGAGCCATCATATTGTACTCCTACAAACTTTTCTGGGCCTATAAGTTTATGTTCATCTGTAATTGCAGAAACTCCTTGCAAATAATATGGAGCACTCATATCTTCAGACTGCGCAACTGAAGAATAACCATCTTCTGAAACTGTTACTGCTATAAGCTTTCCGCAACTTCTTGGTGCATCATATCCATTATGAGCCCCAAAAGCTAAATAAATAACATTATTTATACATATCATACTTACTGAGTTATATGAGATTGAACTTGTTGGAAGTTCATAAACAGTAGTAAAGTTATTATCTGATTTAAGTCGTTTAATAGCCTGCTTATTTTCTTCATTGTCTAAAATAAACAAAGTATCAGATATAGCAATCATACCCTGTATTCTAGAGTTATTAACAGTAGGATTATTTGTTTGATTACTAATTGAAGAAAAAACTAAGCTTCCGTTTGATTCATTATTAAGGTTTCCCTTAAAAATATGATATTCATAACCTACGCTACCTAATATGAACACATAATTATTTGAGGCAGCAATCTTATGTACTAAAATACCTTCACCTTCATATTCTGGAGTAATTTCTTTAACTTCACCATTAGAATATTTTACATAGAATACGGTCGAAGATGTAGATTCTTCATATTTTGTAATAATAGTATTTCCAGTTACAGTATCAAAATATATATCTGAATAATCACTTGATGTTTGTCCAAGTCCTATAGCATCAGTTGGGAAAGACTGATGAACTGATATATCATAGGCATTTTCAGATGCATAGATATTTCTCATATAATTTACAAGTTTTGTTGAAGCAGTTACATTCGAATGTGCAAAGTCTATATATAAAGGTGTATCATTTATTGACGTCACAATTTTACTATATACTTCATTATAATATGACTGCATACCTTCTGTAATTGATGAAAAAGCTGGCGCATCTATATCTAATTTTGTAGTTTGACCATTTAATACCTGAACTAGATTATCTTTTAGAGGAACCATAGTAGGCATTGCTGAGAGGTTATAGAAAATATCTAATTCATAAATTCCAGCTGGAATAAGATTATTATTTTTTAATATTAATTTATTGCCAACCTCTTGAGAATTTAATTTGTATGATACTTTTACCTCACTATTCTGCTTTCTTACAAGATATGCTTCAACATTTTCAATTTTTTCATTTTCTTCTAAAATTACTTTACTTGTATCTACAGTAAAATCTACCTTACCATATTCATCTTCGTAGGTATATCTCAAATCGACAAAGACATATGCTCCAAGTACTCTATCAACGTTAAATATTGTTCCACCTATTACTTTTGAATTATTTACTATTCCTTCAACCATTACATCATAATTCTGACCTTCTGGTAAATAATAAGTATAGGCCTTACCAGCAACAGGTATTGCAGAAACTGGTCGCTGTGCTTTTGTAAAAGTAACTTTTACATTGTGCAAGTTTTCTGCAGTAATTTTACCAGGGCGCATAACTCGGGAAGAATTTGTATCGCCAAAATATAAAGAAAATTCAACCATATCACCGTTCTGGTTCTTAGGTTCCTTAAGATTCAACGAACAGCTAGCGAAAATAACTAATAATATTGTAAATAAAATGTAATTAATTTTTTTCATAGAATCGTTCTCCCCTATTCTGCACTAAATCCTGTAACACTTGACAGTTCTGCTAACTTCAGATTATCCAATGTAGTTACGGTGTTTATTGCAAATGTTTTTAAGTCTACACCTACAATACGGCTGCAACCTTTAATTTTACCATTTTCGTCGTCAGCTTTTGTATTTTCAAATATTCTTCCATGGTCTGCAATGTATAATTCATCATCTTTAATTGCAACAAAGCGTATAGGCTCAAAGAATGCAGTTTTATTGTTTTCCTGTAAACCAACAACTGTAATATTTGCGTTATAAGCACCAGAATATTCAGTTTCTGAATCTGAGTATCCAACAATTTTCATTTTTTTTGTTTTCAAGTTTAAAGAAACTAAAACTCCCTGCTGGTAATATTTATGAGAATCCTCATCTCCGAATTCTTTTGAATAAAGAAGATATAAAGTATCTCCGATTAATATTCTGTCTTCCACCAACATATTATCCAGTTCAGGATATTCATCTAAACTAATATTTTCATCTTCTTTTACATACTCTGAACCGGAATTATAATATACAGAAGTAATTACATTATCACCAAATTCTAGAATATATTTGTCTGTAATTAAATCTATATCATATATTTGTAAATCATCAGGAGGTGTTATTGGGTCAGCTTCCTCCTCATATGGATATTGCAATCGCTGAAATGATCCATCATTTCCAATGAATAAAACTCTATTCTCAAAGTCATAACTATGTGGATAAGCAAAACCCCCTGAATATACAGACTTTCGTCCACTGCTATTCATTCTATAAATTTCTGATTCTTCTTGGTAGAAAGTTTCATTTCTACCAATTACGATATTTGGCAGAGTACCATTTGTCCATCCAGAATTATTTATTTTGTTCTGTAATAAATTATTAAGATTTACGAATTTATAGTTAGAACCATCAGAATAATCCCAAATCAATGTATCTGGATAATCTACAATATTAAATTCTATATATGCAGAGTCTAGAGATGTTCCATAATCCATATTTTCTGGAATGTAACATGAAAGTATATAAGATTCCTCTTCTATTCCTTTATTATAAAGGAAGTTTATCAATTCAAGTCCAAATGTATTATCACCATTATTATGAATATAATCACATTCTATATTATTTATTTTCCACTTACATTCTAAAACGTCTACATTTAAATATCTCATTCCCTTACGAAGCTTAATTTCATACATATCTGCATAAGGCACTTCATTTGTGTATCTTTTGCCATTTGCATAAATTTCTATTACAAGGTCTGTATCTAAGCCTAAATCTATTGTTGTGGCTGGTTTTAATGTAAGGTCTACATAGTTATTACCTTTTACAATTGTTACGGCTTTTGATTTTCCGTAGAAACCACCAATTGGAACTCCGTCTCTAATACATTTAAGTGTTAACAAAACTTCTACTTTACTATTTACAGGAATATTTGAAACAGAGATTGTCGAGCCATTAATATCATCAATAGAATCGTAGGTATTTGTAATGCTAGTCTGATAATCTCCAATTACTTCCAATGTACAAGATATGAAAGAATAAGAATGTTCAACAGGATTATCAGGATTTGTATTATCACCAGTAATAGGCTCTTGTTGATATTCTTCTCGTGAAAAATTCAACTGCTTAGACAAGCCATCTGGTAATTGAACTGAAACTGAACTGTAATTATCTAATAAAGCTGAACATGAAGTTAAGAAAATTAAAAACAATGTTGAAAACAATGCAAATAAATGTTTCTTCATATATTCCCCCGAAATATATATTTTTGATCAATCTTTTCTATATTATTCCGATTTAAATCAGCATAAATAATACCATATTTACAATTTTACTGCTACCCAATAATGATATTTGTTATTTCACGTTTAAATAAACTTAATTTAATCACTTGAAAATAACATTCGAATTCACTAAAATTAATATATTAATTCGACAAAGAGGTCGTAGATAATAGCTTGTAGAAATACGAGTTACTGTCTACGACCTCTTTTTTTTGGCATTTGAATACTGAATGTTTAACATGTTTAACACTTTGGAGGAATATATAAAATGAGTAAGTTTATTTTCGTTACTGGTGGTGTTGTAAGTGGATTAGGAAAAGGAATTACCGCTGCATCTCTTGGACGTCTTTTAAAATGCCGCGGACTTAAAGTTTCATCTCAGAAGCTTGACCCTTACATGAACGTTGACCCTGGTACAATGAGTCCTTTCCAGCATGGAGAAGTTTTTGTTACAGATGATGGTGCTGAAACTGACCTTGACTTGGGACACTACGAACGTTTTATCGACGAAAATTTAACTAAATACTCTAACCTTACAAGCGGCCGTGTTTACTGGAACGTTTTGAACAAGGAACGTCAGGGTGAATACCTTGGTCAGACTGTACAGATTATTCCTCACGTAACTAACGAAATTAAAGACTTTATTTTGAAAAATGCCGAAGTTAGCGGTGCTGACGTAAGCATTGTTGAAATTGGTGGTACTATTGGTGATATTGAAAGTCAGCCTTTCTTGGAAGCAATTCGCCAGTTGATGATTGAAGTTGGACGTCGTAATTGTCTTTCTATTCATGTTTGTCTTGTTCCTTACATTGGTGGTTCTGAAGAGTTTAAATCTAAACCAACTCAGCATTCTGTAAAGGAATTAATGGCTGTTGGTATTCATCCTGATATTGTTGTTACTCGTTGTGCTGAACCTATTCCTGAAGAAATCCGTAAAAAAATCAGCTTGTTCTGTAATGTTAGCGAAGATTGTGTAATTGATAACGAAACTTTGGACAGTTTGTATGAAGTTCCACTTATGCTCCATCGCCAGCATATGGATGATGTTGTTTGCCGCGAACTTGGTATTGAAAATTCAGAAATCCATCTTGAAGAATGGGAAAAGATGGTAGACAGTATTCACGCTCGTAAAGAAGAAATTCAGATTGCCCTTGTTGGTAAATATGTAAAACTCCACGATTCTTATTTAAGTATTGTTGAAAGTTTGAACCATGCCAGCTTTGTAACTGGTAAAAAAGTTAAAATTAAGTGGGTCGACAGCGATTCTGTAACTGACCAGACTGCTCCAGAAATTTTTGCCGATTGTAAAGGTATTATTTTGCCAGGCGGATTTGGCCAGCGTGGTATTGAAGGTATGATTGCCAGCTGTCGTTATGCCCGAACACACAAATTGCCATATTTTGGAATTTGTTTGGGTATGCAGATTGCAGTAATTGAATTTGCCCGCTCGGTACTTGGTTATGCTGATGCTAATAGCCGTGAATTTGACGAGATTTGTGAACACCCTGTAATTGACCTTATGAAAGATCAGGAAGGTGTAATTATGGGTGGTACAATGCGCCTTGGAAAATACCCTTGCAAGGTTGAAAGTGGCACTATTCTTGCTGCAGCTTATAATAGCGAGATGATTGAAGAGCGCCACCGCCACCGCTACGAATTTAACAACGATTTCCGCGCCGAAATGGAAGCTGCCGGTTTGGTAATTAGTGGAACTAGCCCTGACGGTAAGTTAGTTGAATCTGTAGAAGTGCCAGGACAGTTCCATATTGGTGTTCAGTTCCACCCAGAATTTAAGAGCCGTCCAAATGGAGCTGGTCCTTTGTTTGTTGAATTCTTAAAAGCTGCAGGGAAATAGATGTTATACACCATTAAGTAAAGCTTGCCGTAAAACAGCATTAATTCTTGTTTGATACCCCTTTCCTGTTTTTTTAAAAGCTGCAATAATGTCGGCATCAAGTTTTAGAGTTATTTGCTGTTTTTTAGGCTTGTAATATTCAGAATATACAGGTGCAAACTCACTTAACTGTATTTTTGTGAGCTTAGGAGCTTCTGCATCATATGTTATTTCATGTTTTGCGGCTTCCGAAATTTCTTTTAATAAGTCATCAGTTGGTTGGTCTCCAACCTGAATCTGTTTTACTACTGTTTCCATAATAAATTCTCCTTTCTTCAGCATCTGCTAATCTTGCAGAAATTAACCTATATGCATCAACTCGTTCAGTGTACACTACAAATATTACTTCGCCGACTTTACCTAACGTTTGATAGGAATCTTCATTCCTATTATTGTTTTCGGATGTATCATATCGTTCTAGTCTAAATGGATCTGAAAAAACATAACTTGCTGCTTCAAAACTGAGGTGATGTTTCTTTTTATTTATTTCATTTTTTACAGGATCCCATTCAATCTGCATAAAGAAAGTATAGTCCAAAAAGTAACTACTGTAAAGTAGTTACTTTTTGGACTTAATAAGCAATTTTACAAAAAGTGGCTGGAATATTGTAATTGCTACGTACCCTACTACAAAGCAAACTATAAGTGATGGTATTAAAGCGTGACCTAAGATGTTTAATCTTGTCTGCCAGATTGGAACTTCTTTTGTTGCTATTAATACCATTGTGCTTACCATTACAATAGTTAAAAATGGTGTGTAAATCAGATTTGAAATGAGTGCACTGCAAAAATTTCCTTTTGGTGATTCTGGAACCACATTGTGCTTGTTGCAAAACTTATCTCCCAAAGGTTTAACTGGCACTACAAATCCTATAATTATGGATAGAACCAACGAAATTCCAAAAGACATCATCCAAGATTGAACGGTAAAATGTCCTCCTACGAGAGTTCCTACCAGTGAAAGCACAAAACTCATAACAAATCCCATTAAAATCGACATTAAGGCCATAATCTTTTTCATAAAATTAACTCCTACCATAATGATACAAGAGAAACTGGCTGCTTTCAAACAATATTTTTGGTATAATAACGACTGTGCGAGGCGAATATGATTTATAAACAGTTGTTTACGAAAATTAAAATCCTAAATGACATGGCTTTTGATATTGGTAATTTTGTTGAAAATCAGGGGGTATTAAATTTTGTAGAACGACTTGACCTTACCTGCGGTGCAATTCCTCCTGGAGAATACGAGCAAATAATCGATCAGTCGGCGCCGGAAGTTTTTCTGCAACTGTACTTACACATTGCGGAACACCGTTTTGCCTTTGCAGTTTCTGAAGCAGTTAAAATTCATCCTGGATTTATGGAACCGATTAAAAAATATTGCTACGACTGCGGAAAATCTTTTAAGCCAGCTAAAGTGGCAACTGTTCAATCGGCTTATGATTTAATTAATGCTTTTGTTTTAGATGGTATGCCAGAAGAAGAGACCCGAAAATTTACTGTTGTAGAGCCAAGTAAGATTATTTGGGAAAAAGTAAAGGATACTCACAAGGAATTTTGGGATAAAGTTGGCGGTAATGTTGAAATTTACTATCAACTGCAAACTCTTTTTATTCAGGGCTTACTTGAAGATTCCGGAATTGAATTTATGAATGAACAGAATTCTATATTTTCGTTAATAATTTCAATTTAATATAATAGTAGTTTCATTTTGTAATTTTCACAATTACCGATAAAATTGGATTTTTCATGCTGATTTATCGGTAAATTTTATGATTTTGAACCGAAAAGAACCGATAAAAGGTGGAGTTTAATCACTGTTTATCGGCTTTTATTTTGATTTTCTTTTATTTATACCGACAAATCTTCAGTTTTATCAAGGTTTTATCGGCTTTATTTGGCGAAATTGGAAATGATGTTGTTACCTTCCACCGGCAACTGGGTATTCACCGCAGAAACAGCCCTTACAGAAAGAATCGCTGCCTAAGGCGGTAAGCATTCCTTCAAGGCTAATAAAAGCCAATGAATCTGCCCCAATTTCCTTGCAAATTTCGTCTGTTTCGTGGGCAGAAGAAATAAGTTCATTCTTGCTTGGAGTATCAATTCCTAAATAACAAGGGAATTTTACTGGTGGCGAAGAAACTCGGAAATGAACTTCCTTAGCCCCTGCCCGTCTTAAAATCTGAACTAAACGGCGGCTTGTTGTTCCACGTACAATTGAATCGTCAATTACAATTACACGTTTTCCTTCAAGGTCGCTGCGAATTGCATTTAATTTTACGTAAACCATATTTTCACGCTCTTTTTGAGTTGGAGCAATGAATGTACGGCCAATATATTTATTCTTAATAATTCCTGTAACATAAGGAATGCCAGAAGCCTTAGCATAACCTTGAGCTGCACCAATTCCGCTGTCTGGAACACCAATTACAACATCTGCTTCTACTGCCGATTCTTTAGCCAGCATTTCACCCATTCGGTAACGAGCCTCTTGAACTGGAATACCGTCAATTACAGAATCTGGGCGGGCAAAATATACATATTCAAATACACAAGTCTGTTTTTTAGTCTTTTCTTCTGTATTGATAGATTTAATGCCGTCTTTATTAATAATTACAATTTCCCCTGGCTGAATGTCACGAATGTACTCGCCGTTTACCGAGTCAATTGCACAAGATTCTGAAGCAAGAATATAACCTCCACCAACTTTTCCAAGGCACAATGGTCTGATTCCGTTAGGATCACGTACACCAATCAGTGTATCTTCGGTCATAATACAAAGTGCATAAGAACCTTTTATAAGCTGAATAGTATTTATAACTGAATTTTCCAATCCTTTTTTGTAAGAACGTGCAATTAATTTAAGAATAACTTCTGTATCGCTGGTAGATGAAAAAGTTGAACCTGAATCTTCCAGCATTTCTCGTAATGGTTCATAGTTAACCAGCTGACCGTTATGTGCCAATGCAATGCTACCAAGTTTAAAAGTATTTAAAAATGGCTGGGCATTTTCGATTGTACGGCCACCTGCAGTTGCATAACGAACATGGGCAACAGAAATGCTACCCTGCAAATCTTCAAAAACCTGCTGGTTGAAAATGTCTCCTACCAATCCCATATCTTTATGAAGATGGATTGCAGAGCCATCGCTTACTGCTATACCAGCACTTTCCTGACCTCGGTGCTGCAGTGCAACAAGTGCAAAATAACTAAGACTTGCTGCATTTTCTGCTCCATAGATTCCTACTACACCACATTCGTCATGTAAACCCATATTAACCTTCTCGTAAAAAATACGTCATTATGAACGTTGCTCGTCATTCCGAACGTAGTGAGGAATCTATACTGGATCCTTCACTGCGTTCAGGATGACGGGTATTTTTTATTTCATTAAGAAATCATCAATTTCTGTGGCACATTCACGGCCTTCAGCAATTGCCCATACAACCAATGACTGTCCGCGGTGCATATCGCCGGCAGTAAAGATTTTTTCTACAGGTGTTTTATATCCGCTTTCTGAACTGAAGCTTGCTTTTCCTGCTGAAACTACAGTTCCACGTGGGCCAAGTTCTGTTCCAAATGCTGTTGCAGTATATTCTTCACAACCTACGAAACCTGCGGCCACAAGTAAAAGGTCACATGGTAAATCTTTTTCTGTACCTTTGCGTTCTACAAGCTGACGTTTTCCATCAATCATCTGGAATTCAACTTCTACTGTGCGAACTCCAGTAATCTTTCCATTTTCAGATTTAATTTCTTTAACTGTAGTTTCGTATACACGTGGGTCATGTCCAAAAACTGCAATGCTTTCTTCTGCACCGTAATCAGTTTTAAGAACTTTAGGCCACTGTGGCCAAGGATTGTTAGCTGCACGTTCAACTGGAGGACAAGGCATCATTTCAATCTGAGTTACACTTGCTGCTCCAAGACGGATTGATGTACCACAACAGTCGTTACCAGTATCACCACCACCAACAATAATTACGTGTTTACCTTCAACTTCAATACCTGTTTTCTGTTCAAGCATCTGTCCAATCTGCTGATTTGCAGGAACAATATTTAAACCTTCAAGAGCTTCTGTTGTAGAAATAACACATTTTGTTACTTCTTTAAGGAAGTCTACTGCAAACATCATTCCAGATTTTTTATCATCTTTATTAAGCTGATCAATACCAGCGGCATTTAAGGCACGAGCTTTTTTTGCACCACAACAAAGGGCAACTGCATCGAAATTCTGCATAATGTAATCTGCTGAAACAGTTTTACCTACGTCCGCATTAAACATAAATTCAACGCCTTCGGCCTTCATAAGTTCAATTCGGCGGTCTACAATCTTTTTATCCAACTTCATATTTGGAATACCGTACATTAAAAGTCCACCGGCTTTATCTTCACGTTCGAAAACTGTAACGTTGTGTCCGCGGCGATTCAACCAGTCTGCTGCTGCAAGTCCTGCTGGGCCTGCACCAATTACTGCAACCTTTTTTCCACTGCGAACTTCTGGTACTTCTGGCTTCATATAACCTGAAGCAAAAGCCTTTTCAATAATGTAAAGTTCGTTATCGTGAATTGTAACTGCTCCATCGCCACAAACTGGGTTTCCACAGTTACATGCTTTTTCACACAAGGCAGGACAAACACGGCCAGTAAATTCTGGGAAACTTGAAGTTTTCAAAAGTCTCCAGGCAGCCATATCATACTGTCCCTGGTAAAGTGCATCGTTCCATTCTGGAATATAGTTATGAAGTGGACATCCAGTTACCATTCCTGCAAGTTTAATTGCAGACTGGCACATTGGAACACCACAGTTCATACAACGAGCTGCCTGTTCACGGCGTTTTACATCATCCAAAAAAGGATGGAATTCTTTGAAATTTTTAATACGGAGCTTTGCATCAAAGTTACCGTTTTCTATTCTTGTATAATCTAAAAATCCTGTATTCTTTCCCATGGTAATTCTCCTTAGTTCAGTGTCATTCCGAGCCTGTCGAGGAATCTAATTCTCAATACTTATAGTTTCCTCACTGCGTTCGGAATGACAAAGTTTTTTATGCAGTAATCTTCTTGAATGCTTTCATAACTGCATCTGCATCATTCAAACCTTCTGCTTCACCAGCATAGATTTCTGTCTTCATTCTCAAGAAGTCTTTTGGAATGATTTTCTTGAACTTAGTCTTGTATTCTTCCCAATTTTCAAGAATCTTTTTACCAATTTCAGAACCAGTTTCTGCTACATGCTGTTCAATAAGTGATTTTAAGTTCTGTTCGTCTGAAATATCCTTCAAAGTTGAAGTTTCATCGCTTAAAGAGTACATTTTAACTAATTCACTGTTAACTTTTTTATACAATCTAGAATCAGTATCAAGTACATAAGCAATACCACCACTCATTCCGGCTGCCAGGTTACGTCCTGTTTTACCAAGAATTACTGCTGTACCGCCAGTCATGTATTCCAATCCGTGATCACCACAACCTTCTACAACTGCAGTAGCACCAGAGTTACGTACACAGAAGCGTTCACCTGCTACACCGTTGATAAATGCTTTACCAGAAGTTGAACCGAACAAAGCAACGTTACCAATGATAATGTTTTCATCAGCAGCACCGGCAAAGTCTTTTGCTTTTGTAACAACTAACTTACCACCGCTAAGTCCCTTTCCAAAATAATCGTTTGCTTCACCTTCAAGGCGCATTGTAAGTCCTTTTGGAATAAATGCACCAAAACTCTGACCAGCACCACCGCAAGCATTTACAGTGAATGTATCTTCTTCAAGAGAATTGCCGAATTTCTTCTGAATCTCTGAACCAAGAATTGTACCTGCAGTTCTGTCTGTAGATTCAATCTTTAATCCTTCTGATGTAACAGAAAGTTTTTCAGCTGGAATACCCTTCATACCAGATGTAAGTTTTTCGAAGGCTGGTAAGAATGTTTTTTCATCTACAGTCTTGCTTAAGCCAAAGTCGAAAGTATCGCGATTAGATTTCCATTCTTCATCTGTATCACCAAGAACACGGCTCATATCAAGTAAACCAGCTCTCTTGAAGCCCTGCTTATCTTTAAGTTTAAGTAAATCTGTTCTACCAACCATTTCGTCGATTGAGTGAACTCCAAGTTTTGCCATATATTCACGAAGTTCCTGTGCAATGAACTTCATAAAGTTTTCTACATATTCAGGTTTTCCTGGGAAGCGAGCGCGAAGCTTTTCGTTCTGAGTTGCAACACCAAATGGACAAGTATCAAGGTTACATACACGCATCATTGCACAACCCATTGTAATAAGAGGAGCTGTAGCAAATCCGAATTCTTCTGCACCAAGCAAACATGCAATTGCAACATCACGGCCGCTCATGAGCTTACCGTCTGTTTCAATAATTACACGGCTTCTTAAACCATTCTGAATCAATGTTTGGTGAGCTTCTGCCAATCCTAATTCCCATGGCAAACCTGCATGGTGAATAGAAGAAATTGGAGCGGCACCAGTACCACCGTCGTGTCCAGAAATAAGAATTACCTGAGCACCAGCTTTTGCAACACCGGCAGCAATTGTACCAACACCTGCTTCTGAAACAAGCTTTACAGAAATGCGGGCTGCTCGGTTAGCATTTTTCAAATCGTAGATAAGCTGTGCCAAATCTTCGATTGAATAAATATCGTGATGTGGTGGTGGCGAAATTAAAGATACACCTGGAGTTGCATAACGTGTCTGGGCAATCCAAGGGTAAACTTTCTTTCCAGGTAAGTGTCCACCTTCACCAGGCTTTGCTCCCTGTGCCATTTTAATCTGAATTTCTTTTGCAGAAAGTAAATATTCTTCTGTAACACCAAAACGACCAGATGCAACCTGTTTAATTGCAGAGTTGTATTCAGTTCCAAGACGTTCAGGTTTTTCTCCACCTTCACCAGAGTTTGATTTTCCGTGTAAGTGGTTCATTGCAGCTGCCATACATTTATGAGCTTCTTCAGAAATTGAACCGTAAGACATAGCACCAGTTTTAAATCTCTGAACAATTGAATCTACGCTTTCAACATCATCAATGCTGATTTCTTTTCCATTTGCAAAGTCAAAATCAAGCATAGCGCGCAATGTATGTGGATGGTTATTATCATCTACAAGACTTGTATATTCCTTGAAGCGTTTGTAGTCCCCATTACGAGTTGATTCCTGCAAAGCAATAATTGTTTCTGGATTGTAAAGGTGATCTTCTGCATTTGGACCACGGCGGAACTTGTGATATCCAACGCTATCCAAGTGAGTATTTACAGCAAGACCTTTTTCATTCCAAGCCTGTTCGTGGTGATAAGCAATGTCTTCTTCAATTTCTTTAAGACCAATACCTTCAACGCGGCTAACTGTATTTGTAAAGTATTTTTCAACAACAGCAGAAGAAATACCAACTGCTTCGAAGATCTGTGCCGACTGGTAAGACTGAATTGCAGAAATACCCATTTTAGCAGCAATTTTTACAATACCGTTGATAACACCTTTGTTGTAATCATCAATTGCAGTGTGATAATCCTTATCCAAAAGCTTCTGGTCAATAAGTTCTGCAATAGCTTCGTGTGCAAGATATGGGTTGATAGCACGAGCACCATAACCAAGAATCATTGCCGACTGATGAACATCGCGAACTTCGCCACTTTCAAGAATAATTGAAATCTGAGTTCTGCGTTTTGTTCTAATAAGGAACTGTTCAACAGCACTTACTGCAAGCAAAGAAGGAATTGCCGCATGAGTTTCATCAACTCCACGGTCAGAAAGAATCATAATGTTATAGCCTTCAGCATAAGCAGCATCAATTTCGGCAAAAAGATTATCCAATGCTTTTTCCAAAGATGCATTTAATTCAATAAGAAGGCTGAGTTTTTTAGATTTAAGTCCTTTTTCATTAAGTGCAGAAATCTTAAGCAAGTCTACACCTGTAAGAATTGGGTTGTTGATTTCCAAAACGCGGCAGTTTGAACCTTTTGTATTCAAAATGTCACCGTCACTACCAACGTAAACTGTTGTATCTGTAACGATTTTTTCACGCAAGCTGTCGATAGGAGGGTTTGTAACCTGAGCAAACAACTGCTTGAAGTAGCTGAATAATGGAGGATGTTTATCTGACATACATGCCAAAGGAGTATCAACACCCATAGCACCAGTAGTTTCAACACCATTTTTAGCCAATGGAAGAACCATTTCGTTCAAATCTTCGTAGTTCCAGCCAAAAGCACGGTAAAGGCGGTTACGTTCTTCCAAAGTGCTTGTAGGAATCTTTTTGTTTGGAATTTTCAAATCTCCAAGGTGAAGAAGATTTAAGTTCAACCATTCACCATAAGGATGCTGGCTAGAATATTTTTCCTTAATTTCCTGATCACTGATAAGACGTTTTTCGTTCAAATCTACAAGAAGCATTCTACCTGGCTGCAAACGAGATTTTGTAACTACTTCACTTTCTGGAACATCAAGAACGCCAACTTCACTACTTAAAATAAGCATATTATCTTTTGTAATAAAATAGCGGCTTGGGCGGAGACCATTACGGTCAAGTGTAGCACCTACTACATCACCATCACTATAAAGAATAGCTGCTGGACCATCCCAAGGTTCCATCATAGTTGCCCAGTAATGGTAGAAATCGCGTTTCTGTTCTGTAAGTGAATCGTCGTGTTTCCAAGGTTCTGGAATACAAACCATAACTGCCAAAGGAAGTGGCATTCCGTTCATTACAAAATATTCCAATGTATTATCAAGCATTGCTGAATCGGAACCAGTTGTATCAACTTCACCGTTACGAGCAAGCATACGGTCTACGTTACCACGGATTGTATTAATTTCACCGTTGTGGGCAATAAAGCGGTTTGGATGAGCTCTCTGCCAGCTTGGATTTGTGTTTGTACTAAAGCGGGAATGTACCAATGCAAGTGCAGATACATAATCTTCTGACTGAAGATCGCTATAGAAAGTTCTAAGCTGCTGAACAAGGAACATACCCTTGTAAGTAATTGTACGGCTGCTTAAAGAACATACATAAGTTCCAGCCTTTTTAGCTTCCTCTGCTTTTTCAAAAGAAAGTCTTAAAGCGTAAAGTTTCTGGTCAAATGCAAGACCTTTTTCGCAATCTGCAGGTTTAGCAATAAATGCCTGCCAGATTTGTGGCATACAGTCACGGGCTTTTTTACCAAGAACATCTTCGTTTACTGGTACTTTACGCCAGCCAATTAAAGTAAGTTTAGAAGCTTTTACGCAAGCTTCAAAACGAGTTTTTTCAGTTTCGGCAACTTTTGCATCGCATGGGAAAAAGAACATTCCCACACCGTATTCACGTTCTCCACCAATCTTATAACCTAAAGCTTTAGCTTCTTTTTCAAAGAACTGGTGACTAATCTGTACAAGAATACCTACACCGTCTCCAGTTTCACCACTGGCATCTTTACCTGCACGGTGTTCAAGTTTTTCTACAATAGAAAGTGCGTTTTCAACAACTTTGTGTGATTTAATACCGTCAATACTGGCTACTGCACCAATACCACAGTTATCATGTTCAAAACTTGGTTCATAAAGTGTTTTCATATAGGGTCTGCTCCTTTTGGCAATAAGGTTAAAAAAAAAGAAGTCGTAGAGAAAATTTCGATAATACGAAATCTTTTCTACGACTTCTTTGCCGTTTGTTTCTATTTATAATAATGAAAATTAAAATGGGAGTCAAGCAGCACTTTACGAAGTTAAACGAGCCGGAAGAAATGATTTTAAATTTTACTCCGACGATTTAGATTCCATTTTAGGAGACTGAGTTTTTGCCATTAAATGTTTAAGTACAAAGATTGCAATAACTGCCATTACAAATTCGCCGGCTAACTGGGTGTATGCCAATCCGTATAAACCAAAAATAGCACTGAATATAAACTGGAACGGTATTTCCAAAAAAGCTTTTCTCAGGAATGAGAAGATTAAAGCACACTTTCCAATTCCAAAAGATTGTGAAATTCCCACTACAATAAAATCGATGCACATAAAAGGAAGACCAAGCGCAGAACCGCTCAGGAATTTGGCGCCAATTGTTACGATATTATCATTATCCATAAAAATACGAACAATATACTGGCCAAAGGCAATGTTCAAAATCACTATAATTGTGAGACAAGTTAATGTAATGGCAAAGGTCTTTTTAATAATTTCCTTCATTCTAGGGTAATTTTTGCTGGCGTAATTATAACCAATTAATGGCATAACCCCCTGACTAAAGCCGAAAATTACCTGTACTGGAATCTGATTTATCTTACTTACAATTCCCATAGAAGCAATTGCATCTGTGCCAAAACCTACTGCAATATTATTTAAAAGAGTCATACCAACAACATTTAAAACGTTCTGGAAAACTCCCGGTATACCAACCACAAAGATATTTTTCGAAATTTCTGGTTCAAGGCTAAAATGTTTTGGATTAATTGAAACATAAGTTTTGCCTTTGAGGCGGAACAACAAGATTATGTAGTAAAGAAAGGCGCAACAATTGGCAATGAACGTTGCAAGGCCGGCACCAGCAGCACCAAGATTTAACCCAAATGGAAGAATAAAAAACGGATCAAGAATGATATTTAAAACACACCCCGAAACGGCACCAATACTTGCCTGAACCGAGCGACCTTCTGCTCTTAAAAGAAAGCTCACAAGAATATTCATAATTCCTGGAACAGCCCCTACACCAACTGTCCAGAATAAATACTGTTTGGTAATGGCATAAGTTTCTTCGCTACTACCAAGAATATGGAGAATCTGTTTATTAAAAATTAGAGTTATTGCAGAAAGAAGGATTGAAAAAAGTAACCCGAAATAAATTGCTGTAGCACTGGCTTTTTCTACTTTATCGTATTCTTTTGTACCAAGTTTACGGCTCATAAGGCTGGAACCGCCAATACCAAACAAGTTGGTAATTCCATAAAAAAGCATCATTGCAGGAGCAACAAGAGTTACAGCTGCATTTTGTACAGGGTCGTTCAAAATCCCTACAAAATATGTATCTGAAAGATTATAAATTATCGAAATTATAGATGTGATAATAACCGGGATTGTTAGTGTAAAAATTGCCTTCATTACAGGCATTCGCTCAAACAACTCTTCTTTGTTAATTTCTTTTTTCATATTGCAATAATACTGATATGACAAAGATTGTACAATTCACTATAATGTATCCATCTTTTTTTATTTAGAGGTAAATATGGCACTTACAAGTGTTTCACCGGTAGACGGACGTTACGAAGGAAAAACAAAATGTTTGCAGGGTTATTTCAGCGAAATGGCTCTTATGAAATACCGCATTTATACAGAAATCAACTATCTTATTAAATTACTTGAAACTCCAATGCTTAAAGAAAGAGTAAAAGGCACAGTTGATACTGCAAAACTTCGCTCAATTATCGACATCAGTCTTGAAGATGCAGAAATTATTAAGGCTTTTGAAACAAAAGGATACAATGGCACTCCTGCTACTAACCACGATGTAAAGGCTATTGAATATTTCATTAAATTAAAGATTAAAGAAATGGGCAACGGAATGGAAGAAATCCTTGAATACGTTCACTTTGCCCTTACTTCAGAAGATATTAACAATATCAGCTACGGACTTATGATTCGTGATGCTGTAAACGAAGTTGTTCTTCCTGAAATTCTTAAGATTTACGATTCACTTTATAAGCTTGCTTACGACAATAAAGATCTTTCGATGCTTGCCCGTACTCACGGTCAGCCAGCTACTCCAGTTACATTCGGAAAAGAAATCCTTGTTTTCGTAAACCGCATGAAAGAAGAACTTGTTCAGCTTGGAAACATTGATATTCTTCTTAAGCTCAACGGTGCAACTGGCGGATTCAATGCCCACAACTTTGTATTCCCAGACTTTGACTGGATCAACTTCAGCCATGAACTTATTAATTCTTTCAACGACAGCATTACTCCTATGGACAATCCTTACATGCACACAAAACCATTGAAGGTTCGCTTCAACCCAATCACTCCACAGATTGAACCACACGATTCTTACCTCCGTGTATTCGACGCTGTAAAACGCATCAACAATATTTTGATTGACTTTGCAATGGACACATGCCGCTACATTTCTGACGGATGGATTAAACAGCGCGCAGTTGCAGGAGAAATTGGTTCTTCACCTATGCCACACAAAGTAAACCCTTTCGACTATGAAAACGCAGAAGGAAACTTTGGATTCGCAAACTCAATGTTCGAATTCTTTGTTCGCAAGCTTTGTATCAGCCGTCTCCAGCGCGACCTTACAGACTCAACTGTAGCAAGAAACTTTGGTGTTGCATTTGCTCACTCAATGATTGGTTATGCTTCACTTCAGAAAGGTCTTGGTAAAATCGAAGTTAATGCTGAAAAGATTTCTGATGTTCTTGCAAATACACCAGAAGTTATGGCAGAAGCTTACCAGAACTTGCTCCGTATGAGTGGCGTAGACAAACCTTACGAAAGACTTAAGGAAATCACCCGCGGAAAGAAAGTTTCTATTGAAGATTTCCACAATTTAGCTCGCAACCTTGACGTTAGCGATGAAGTTAAAGCTAGACTTTTAGCCGCTACTCCATCAAACTACACAGGTTTAAGCGGAAAGATTGTTGAACAGTTTGAACCAAAAATTAATTAGTTAGTTTTCAAAAATCTATTTGAATACAAGCACTAATCTACATAAGGTTAGTGCTTTTTTTTTGAATACATGAACGATAATAATCCAAATTTAAGATTTTTCTTGAAAATCATTTTTAATTAAACTAATCTTTCTTGTATGAACTATTACGAACTAATTTTTAAGAGAAAGTCTTTTCATCTTTTTAGAGGAACTGACGGCAAAATTTCTGAAGCAGAATTACAGCAGCTGGAAGATTTTATTACAACAGTAAAACCTTTGGATACTGAAATCAAAAC